>NZ_JBEHFM010000002.1:0-182109 GCF_040225675.1 Corynebacterium sp. KPL2680 | reverse complement strand
GCTTCTGGCGAGGCCACCGATGTGGAGATGCCAGAACTCGGCGAATCCGTCACCGAGGGCACCATTACCCAGTGGCTCAAGTCCGTCGGCGACACCGTCGAGGTAGACGAACCACTGCTCGAGGTCTCCACCGACAAGGTCGACACCGAAATTCCTTCCCCCGTTGCCGGCACCCTGGTAGAAATCCTCGCCGAAGAAGACGAAACCATCGAGGTCGGCGAAGCCATCGCCCGCGTCGGCGACGAAAACGCCGCACCATCCTCCGACGACTCCGATGACTCCGACGACGACAAGTCCGAAGAAAAGGAAGAATCCACGTCCGAGGACAAGCAGGAAGAAAAGGAAGAATCCAAGTCTGACGAGAAGAAGGAAGACGAGTCCGAGCCAGCCAAGGAAGAGAAGAAGGAAGAACCGAAGCAGGATTCTTCCCTGAACACCTCCACCAAGGTCAACAACGGCGATAACGTTCCATACGTCACCCCGTTGGTGCGCAAGTTGGCTGATAAGCACGGCGTGGACCTCAACTCCATTGAGGGCACCGGTGTGGGCGGACGCATCCGCAAGCAGGACGTCCTTTCCGCTGCTGGTGAGGGCGATGCGAAGGCATCGGCAGGCGACGATAAGAAGGCTGCTGACTCCCCACGCGCACGCTGGTCCACCAAGTCTGTGGATCCGGAAAAGCAGGAGCTTATCGGCACCACCCAGAAGGTCAACCGCATCCGCGAAATCACCGCTACCAAGATGGTGGAAGCGCTGCAGATTTCCGCACAGCTTACCCACGTGCAGGAAGTCGATATGACTCCTATCTGGGATATGCGCAAGAAGAACAAGCAGGCGTTCATTGATAAGTACGGCGCCAACTTGTCCTTCCTGCCGTTCATCGTGAAGGCCACCACGGAGGCTTTGGTCTCCCACCCGAACGTGAACGCCTCCTATGACCCAGAGACCAAGGAGATGACCTACCACGAGGACGTCAACGTCGCCATCGCCGTAGACACCCCGAAGGGTCTGCTCACCCCAGTCATCCACAAGGCACAGAACCTGTCCTTACCGGAAATCGCGCAGCAGATTGCGGAGCTGGCTGATAAGGCCCGCAATAACAAGCTGAAGCCGAATGACCTGACCGGTGCCACCTTCACCGTGACCAATATCGGTTCCGAGGGCGCACTGCTCGATACCCCGATCCTGGTTCCGCCACAGGCCGGAATCCTGGGTACCGCGGCTATCCAGAAGCGCGCTGTCGTGGTCAACGAGAATGGCCAGGATGCTATCGCCATCCGCCAGATGTGCTTCCTGCCCTTCACCTATGACCACCAGGTCATCGATGGTGCAGACGCAGGCCGCTTCATCACCACCATCAAGGACCGCCTGGAGACTGCAGACTTTGAGGCTGACCTCGATATCTAAAGCAGTTAGCTAACTGGCATACCTCCCGTTCCTTCCGCGCGAAGGGACGGGAGGTTTTGTCATGCCTGGGGTACCGCGCGGGGGTGTAGCACGTAAACTTCCGGCAAAAATATCAGACGAATTTTATCCCGGCACTGCAGGATATATTTCACTAATTGGGAGGTAAGCGGGCTACGACACATTTCCCTCGGTGAGTTACTGCATAAAAGTTTTTCAAGGGCGCTGTTTTACCGGTTATTAAACATATACTTAGGGGCGGTTAAGACCATTGCACCCGATGAAGGAGACCTCACAGATGGATTTCATCTCCCGCCACCTAGGGCCGGATTCTGCCGAGCAGGCCGCCATGCTCGGCACGGTGGGCTACGACAGCGTGCAGGCGCTTGTCGATGCCGCCATTCCACCCAAGATCCGCGCTACGGAACTTCCCCACTTGCCAGAAGCACTCTCTGAAGACGGGGCACAGGCCGCTTTGCGGGAGTTCGCCGATCAAAACACAGTGCTTAAACCCTTCTATGGCCAGGGATATTCGGACACCCTGACCCCCGCCGTCATCCGCCGCGGCCTGCTTGAGGATGCCGGCTGGTATACCGCGTATACCCCCT
Source organism: Corynebacterium sp. KPL2680 (assembly GCF_040225675.1). Classification (NCBI taxonomy): domain Bacteria; kingdom Bacillati; phylum Actinomycetota; class Actinomycetes; order Mycobacteriales; family Corynebacteriaceae; genus Corynebacterium; species Corynebacterium sp. KPL2680. The sequence goes on along the minus strand of NZ_JBEHFM010000002.1, from coordinate 180,097 downwards.
ACCAGCCTGAGATTTCCCAGGGCCGCTTGGAGGCCTTGCTCAACTTCCAGACCATGATCGAATCCCTGACAGGGCTGCCCATCGCGAATGCTTCCCTGTTGGATGAGGCTTCCGCTACCGCCGAGGCGGTCGGATTGATGTCCCGCGCAGTAAAGAAGGGCCGCCGCGTCGTACTGGACTCCCGCCTGCACCCGCAGGTGCTCACCGTTGCCGCTGAGCGCGCCCGCGCCATTGACCTCGAGGTAGAGATCGTGGACGTACGCGAGGGCTTGGTGGGCGAAGACCTCATCGGTGCAGTCATCGCCTACACCGGCACCGAAGGAGAGATTTTCGATCCTTCTGCCGTGATTGAAGAGCTGCACACCCGCGGCGCGCTGGCCTCCGTGGTCACTGACCCACTGTCCCTGCTGCTTCTTGAAGGCCCCGGAAACTTGGGTGCCGATATCGTTTTGGGCTCATCTCAGCGCTTTGGTGTACCCCTCTTCTTCGGCGGCCCCCACGCTGCCTACATGGCGGTAACGGATAAACTCAAGCGCCAGATGCCGGGCCGCATCGTCGGCGTCTCCAAGGATGCAGATGGCCGCCCGGCCTACCGTTTGGCGCTGCAGACCCGCGAGCAGCACATCCGCCGCGAGCGCGCGACCTCCAATATTTGTACTGCCCAGGCACTTTTGGCCAATGTGGCCTCGATGTACGCCGTCTACCACGGGCCGAAGGGGCTGAAGGACATCGCCGAGCGCGTGCACGGCTTGGCCTCCTCCTTCGCCCAGTCCATCTTGGATGCCGGCTTGGAGATTACATCGCAGGACTTCTTCGATACCGTCACCGTCAACGACGTTGACGCGCAGAAGATCAAGGCTGACCTGCAGGATGCAGGCTACTTGGTGCGCGCAATTGGCACCGACAAGGTATCCGTATCCTTCGGCGAATCCGCCACGCAGCGCGATGTCGCACACTTGGCAGAGGCTTTCGGCGCCACCCCGGCTGAAGCAAACTTTGGCCTGCCGGAGAACCTGCAGCGCGCCGAGGAACCGCTGGAGCACGAGATTTTCCACTCCATCCATTCTGAGACCCAGATGCTGCGCTACTTGCGCAAGCTCGCGGACAAGGACTTGGCGCTGGACCGCTCCATGATTCCGCTGGGCTCGTGCACCATGAAGCTCAACCCCACCGCGGCCATGGAACCCATCTCCTGGCCAGAATTCGCCGGTATCCACCCATATGCCCCGGAAGAGACCACCACGGGTTGGCGCGCGTTGGTGGAAGAAATCGAAGGCTGGCTCGCCGAGCTTACCGGCTATGCCAAGGTCTCCATCCAGCCCAATGCCGGCTCCCAGGGTGAGTTGGCGGGCTTGCTGGCCATTCGCCGCTACCACGTGGCCAATGGCGATAATGAGCGCGATGTTGTGCTCATCCCTGCCTCCGCACACGGCACCAACGCGGCCTCTGCCACTCTGGCAAACCTGCGCGTCGCCGTGGTCAAGACCGCCGAGGACGGCTCAATTGACGTCGCGGACTTGGAAGAAAAGATCGAAAAGCACGGCAACCACATCGCCGGCATCATGGTCACCTACCCCTCCACCCACGGCGTCTTCGACCCCGAGGTGCGCGATGTTTGCGATAAGGTGCACGCGGTCGGCGGCCAAGTCTACATCGATGGCGCCAACATGAACGCGCTGACCGGTTGGGCTCGTCCGGGCGATTTCGGCGGCGATGTCTCCCACCTCAACCTGCACAAGACCTTCACGATTCCGCACGGTGGCGGCGGCCCGGGCATCGGCCCGGTGGCGGTGGCAGAACACCTCATTCCGTTCCTGCCCAGTGATGCTGCATCCCCTGAGCTTGATGCCACCGCGGAAACCCCTGTTGGCCAGGGCGTTCCCATTACCGGCAGCAAGTACGGCTCCGCCGGCGTCCTGCCTATTTCGTGGGCCTATCTGGCCATGACCGGTGCCGAGGGCCTCGCCGCCGCATCCGGCCACGCAGTGTTGGGCGCTAACTACCTGGCGGCCTCACTCAACGAGTACTTCCCTGTCCTCTACACCGGCAACGAGGGTTTGGTGGCGCACGAGTGCATCATCGATTTGCGCGAGCTTACCGATGCCTCCGGGGTCACCGCCGCCGATGTGGCCAAGCGCCTCATTGACTTCGGCTTCCACGCCCCCACCCTGGCCTTCCCCGTGGCCGGTACCTTGATGATTGAGCCCACCGAGTCTGAGGACAAGGGCGAGCTGGATCGCTTCATCGAAGCCATGCGCACCATCCGTGCCGAAATCCAGGAGATAATCGACGGTGAGGTGACCTACGAGGACTCCGTTATCCACCACGCACCGTTTACGGCTGAGTCGGTAGCTACCGATAACTGGGAGTACTCCTTCGGCCGTGACAAGGCCGCGTGGCCGGTCAAATCCCTATTGCATAGCTACAAGTATTTCCCACCGGTTCGCCGCCTCGATGAGGCTTACGGCGACCGCAACCTGGTGTGCAGCTGCCCGCCGCCAGAAGCATTCGAGATCGACGATTCCGAGGAGTAACAATGACCGAACTTCTAACCTCCCCGCTCAATGCCAAGCACGAGGAACTCGGCGCTACCTTCACGGCCTTTGGGCCGTGGAATATGCCGCTGAAGTACAACAGCGAGCTGGAAGAACACCGCGCCGTTCGCAACAGCGCAGGCCTGTTTGATCTCTCCCACATGGGTGAAATCTGGGTCAATGGACCCGACGCCGGCAAGTTCTTGTCCTACTCCTTCATCTCTAACCTAGATTCGCTGAAGGTGGGCAAGGCCAAGTACTCCATGATCACCGCTGAAGACGGCGGCATCATCGATGACCTGATTTCCTATCGCTTCGAGGATGACAAGTTCCTCGTCGTGCCCAACGCCGGCAATGCCGATACCGTCTGGGATGAGCTCAATAAGCGCTCCGAGGGCTTCGACGTAGAGCTCAAGAACGAGTCCCGCGACGTTGCCATGATCGCCGTGCAGGGCCCCAAGGCCGCCGAAATCCTCGTCCCGCTGGTAGAGGACAATAAGCAAGAAGCCGTCTACGAGCTGGGCTACTACGCCGCCACGATGGGCAAGGTGGCACGCACCTTCGCCATCATCGCACGCACCGGTTATACCGGCGAGGATGGCTTCGAGCTCATCGTCTACAACTCCGATGCCCCGCAGTTGTGGGAAGAATTGCTCAAGGCGGGCGCGGAATATGACATCAAGCCGTGCGGCCTAGCCGCGCGCGATTCCCTGCGCTTGGAGGCTGGCATGCCGCTCTACGGCAACGAGCTCTCCCGCGATATCACCCCGGTAGAGGCGGGCATGTCGCGCGCCTTTGCCAAGAAAGAAGCTGACTTCGTGGGCGCAGACGTCATCCGCAAGCGCGCCGAGGAAGGCCCACAGGTCGTTATCTCCGGGCTCACCTCGGATCAGCGCCGCGCGGCGCGTGCCGGCGCCGAGGTTTATCTCAATGACACCAAGGTCGGCACCGTCACCTCGGGTCAGCCCTCCCCCACTCTTGGCCACCCAGTGGCCATTGCGCTGCTTGATACCAGCGCGGAGCTCGAACCGGGCACCGCGGTGGAGGTAGAAATCCGCGGCAAGCGTTATCCTTTTGAGGTAACCGCGTTGCCGTTCTACAAGCGCGACAAGTAAGCCACCCGCACACCCTAAAATCTCAGCCCGAAAGGACTACACACCATGTCTAACCTGCCCCAAGACTTTTCCTACTCCGAAGACCACGAATGGGTTAACGCCGCGAAGGACGCCGTAGAAGGCAAGACCGTTCGCATCGGCATCACCTCCGTTGCCGCAGACCGCCTAGGCGAGGTCGTCTTCGCCGAACTGCCTGAGGTAGGCGATACCGTCACCGCCGGCGATTCCTGTGGCGAGGTCGAATCCACCAAGTCCGTATCGGACCTGTTCTCCCCGGTCACCGGCACAGTGAAGGCCGTCAACGATGCCGTGCACGATGACTACGCCGTCATCAACAACGACCCCTTCGGTGAAGGCTGGCTCTTCGAGGTCGAGGTGGATGAAGCAGGCGAGCTCATGGAGGCTGACGAATACGCCTCCGCTAACGGCCTCGACTAAAAGGCGGTTCGTTCGACACTCTCGAACATAAAATAAGGCGGGAGGATGCCATGGCATTCTCCCGCTTTGCTTTTCCTCGCTTTGCTTTTCCCTACCAAAGAAGACGACACTAGAGATTATGACTGCACCACGCGATCCTTTCTTTCCCGCTGAACGCTCCATTCGCGCTTCGGATAACCCCCTTGAAATTCGCCACTTGGGCCGCATGGATTATCAAGAGGCATGGGATTATCAGGCAGAGGTGGCAGCGGCGCGCGCGCAGGGCACGCAGGACGATGTGGTCTTAGTGGTCGAACACCCCAATATCTACACCGCGGGCAAGCGCACGCAGCCTGAGGATATGCCGGATAATGATCTGCCGGTTATCACCGTGGACCGCGGCGGGCGCATTACCTGGCATGGCGAGGGGCAGTTGGTGCTCTATCCCATCATCAAGCTGGCGGAGCCTGTCGATGTCGTCGATTATGTCCGCCGCCTCGAGGAGGCCACCATCCAGGCAGTGCGCGAGATGGGCGTGACTACCGCAGGCCGCATCGACGGCCGCTCTGGGGTGTGGGTGCCTTCTACCACCCAGGCTAAAGATCCTTCCGCCTCGCAGCGCGATCGCAAGATTGCGGCGCTGGGAATCCGCATTACCCGCGGGGTTACCATGCACGGCCTGGCGCTCAACTGCAGCAATACGCTGGAGTATTACGAGCACATCGTGGCCTGTGGCATCGATGATGCAGATATCACGACGCTTTCGCTGGAACTGGGACGCGAGGTCACAATGGAAGAAGCCTCGCAGCCGCTTTTGCGGGCACTTGATGATGCCCTCTCGGGCCACCTCATCGTCGCCGATCACAGTTTCGGTTCCGCGCCTGATCCCACGAAGCTTGCGAATGAGAAGGCGCGGGAGCGGCGTCGGCAAGCGCGGGCTTAAGCTCCGTGGCCCTAGTTTGGGGCTAGCGTGGAATAGTTGTACGCCCGCGCGCCTTGTACCAAGAAGAGCTATTAGCCATCACCATCTTTGATCGATAAAGTGAGTATTTGTGACTGTAAAGCCTGAAGGACGCAAGATGCTCCGCATTGAGAAGAAAAATGCGGAGTCGCCCATCGAACAAAAGCCGCGGTGGATCCGCAACCAGGTTCGCACCGGACCGGGCTATGAGGACATGAAGTCCCGCGTGGCCGGCGCTTCCCTGCACACCGTCTGCCAAGAAGCCGGTTGTCCGAATATCCACGAATGTTGGGAATCCCGCGAGGCAACCTTCCTCATCGGCGGCGATAAGTGCACCCGCCGTTGCGACTTCTGCGATATTGCAACCGGCAAGCCGGAGCCGCTTGACCGCGACGAACCGCGCCGCGTGGCCGAAAACATCCAGGAAATGGACCTCAACTACACCACGATTACCGGTGTGACCCGCGATGACCTCCCAGATGAGGGCGCGTGGCTGTATGCGGAAATCGTGCGCAAGATCCACGAGCTCAACCCACACACCGGCGTAGAAAACCTCACCCCGGATTTCTCTGGCAAGCCGGACCTGCTCGAAGAGGTCTTCGAGGCACAGCCGGAGGTATTCGCTCACAACCTGGAGACCGTGCCGCGCATCTTCAAGCGCATCCGCCCGGCCTTCCGCTACGAGCGCTCCCTCGATGTTATCCGCCAAGCCCACGACTACGGCCTTATTACCAAGTCCAACCTGATTTTGGGCATGGGCGAGACCGAGGACGAGGTCGAGGAAGCATTGCGCGACCTGCGCGAGGCTGGCTGTGACATTATTACCATCACCCAGTACCTGCGCCCCGGCCCGCGCTTCCACCCCATCGAGCGCTGGGTGCGCCCGGAGGAATTCGTGGCTCACTCCAAGCTGGCTAAGGAACTGGGGTTTGGCGGCGTCATGTCTGGTCCGCTGGTTCGCTCTTCTTACCGCGCTGGCCGCCTATACGTGCAGGCCATGGAAAAGCGCGGCCTGGAATTGCCGGAGAATCTCAAGCACCTGAAGGAGACCTCCCAGGGTGCTACCGCCCAGGAGGCATCCACCTTGCTGGATAAGTACGGTCCTTCGGAAGAAACCCCGGTGACCACCCGCATGGCCAAAACTCCGGCCAATGCTGATTCGGTCGCGGCAACCGTGCGCTAAACCCTCGGAGTTTTCTTACTCGGCCCTCGCCATCTGCGGGGGCCGTTTAACATTTTTGTCACCTGGCCTTTAAAGTAGGAACCATGGCGAAAGATGACAAAGCAGCCCTGAAAGCTGCCAAGAAGCAAGAACGCGCGGCTAAGCGCCAAAAGCGTAAGCAAACCTGGTCACAGTTGTGGCAGGCATTCAATTTGCAGCGCAAGCAGGATAAGGCGCTCATTCCTATCATGCTGGCCGCCTTCCTCGGCGTCGGCCTATTGTTCTTCCTCATTGGCACGCTCTTTAATGGCCAGTGGTTCATGCTGATTATCGGCTTGGGATTGGGCGCGCTTTTGGCGATGTTCCTGTTTACCCGCCGCCTGGAACGCGATATGTACAAGCGCGTCGAAGACCAGCCCGGCGCCGCCGGTTGGGCCTTGGAGCAGCAGCTGCGCAATACCGTCGGCATTGTATGGTCCGTAAAGTCCGGCATCGCCGCCACCCGCCAGCAGGATCTTATTCACAGGGTCATCGGCAATGCGGGCGTCATCTTCGTGTGCGAAGGCAATAAGAACCGCCTTCGCCCCACCCTGAACCAGCTGAAAAAGCGCGTGGACAAGATTGCCGGTGGCGTGCCGGTCTATGAGGTCTACGTCGGCACCGGCGAGGACGAGGTGCCGGTTTCCAAGCTGCGCAACCACCTCATGAAGCTGCCGCGCAACTACAATAAGAACGCCACCTACGAAAATATCCGCCGCATTGAGGCCATGGACTCCATGCCGGGAACGATGCCGGGTATGCCCAAGGGCCCAATGCCGCAGCAGGCGCAGAACATGTCGGGCATGAACCGCCGCATGCGCCGCGCGCAGCAGCGCAAGGGAAAGGGCTAAATACTGCTTTAGCCACTCGCCCCGGCTAGGCTTTCGGCTCTCGCTTTGCTCTAAAGCACAAACGGTCCCTGCAACCACCCGATTGGGAAAGGTTGCAGGGACTGTCGTAGTTTTACGGTGCGCGGGACTTATCCCCGCGCACCGCTAAGAGTTAATGACGATGGTGCCGGTTGCTCGGTCGTGCATGCCGCGGCCGTCCGCGTCCACCATGGCGGCGGGGAAGATTACACCGGTAAGCAGCGTGCGCACTGCCGCGCGCCAGAAACCCACCTGCGCGCCCGGCACATCCAAGCGGGCCACGCCCATGCCGAGGATGAGCATGCCCGGGGTGCGTGCAAATAGCCAGCCACATATGATGCCCATTAATGCCCAGAGGGCGTAGCCCAAGAAGGATACGCCGCCGAGCTGCGTGGTGAACATGAGGATGAGATTGGCCAGCAGCATGCAGATGATCCAGTCAATGGCTACGGCGCCTGCGCGGCGGCCGACCGACGCCATGGACCCAGGTCCGGATTCCGGCAAGCCCAAGTGTTCACCGGGCCACCGGCCGGGGGTTCCTGCATCGTCATATTCGCCCGGAATATTGGGCCCATCGAGCCACGTGCGCTTGTCTGCCATGCTCACCAATTTAGTTGCCCCTCTCCCAGAAGTGAAACGAGGCCAATGGCCATGCCGGGTGGATAAAACTAGTAGGCTATAGGCAGATAATTCATCGGCCAACAAACAGGAGGCAATCTTGTCTTTCGAGACAGTGCAGGACATCGTCCAATTTATTCAGGATGAGGACGTAAAGTTCGTGGATGTCCGCTTTACGGACGTCCCCGGCACCGAACACCACTTTTCCATCCCTGCCAGCGAATTTACTGAAGAAGAAGCAGAAAATGGTTTGGCCTTTGATGGTTCTTCCATTCGTGGTTTTACCACCATCGAAGAATCCGATATGACGCTGCTGCCGGATCCGGCCACCGCACATATCGATCCCTTCCGTTCGGCGAAGACCCTGAATATCAAGTTCTTCGTCCACGATCCCTTTACCTTTGAGCCTTTTACCCGTGACTCGCGCAATATTGCCCGCAAGGCCGAGGAATACTTGCAGTCCACCGGCATCGCCGATACCTGTAACTTTGGCGCCGAGGCCGAGTTCTACCTCTTCGATTCCGTGCGCTATGGCACCGATATGCAGCACGGCTTCTTTGAGGTGGACTCCGATGAAGGCTGGTGGAACCGCGATAACGAGACCAACTTGGACAGCACTCCCAATACCGGTTACAAGACCCGCGTGAAGGGCGGCTACTTCCCTACCCCGCCGTACGATAAGCACAGCGAGGTTCGCGATGACATCGTGGCCAACCTGCAAGAGGTCGGCTTCCAGATCGAGCGCTTCCACCACGAGGTGGGCGCGGCCCAAAACGAGATCAACTACCGCTTCAACTCCCTGCTGCACGCCGGCGATGACATCCAGACCTTCAAGTACGTGGTCAAGCGCACCGCCCAGGAGTGGGGCAAAGCCGCGACCTTCATGCCAAAGCCACTGGCTGGCGATAATGGTTCCGGCATGCACGCCCACATGTCCCTGTGGAAGGACGGCGAGCCTCTTTTCCACGATGAGGCTGGTTACGCAGGGCTTTCCGATATCGCCCGCTACTTCATCGGCGGCATCCTGCACCACGCAGGCGCCGTGCTCGCCTTTACCAACCCAACGCTGAACTCCTACCACCGCCTGGTTCCGGGCTTTGAGGCGCCGATCAACCTGGTGTACTCCCAGCGCAACCGTTCGGCTGCGATCCGCATTCCAATTACCGGTTCCAACCCAAAGGCTAAGCGCATCGAGTTCCGCGCACCGGACCCATCCAGCAACCCATACCTGGCCTTTGCTGCCATGATGATGGCCGGTGTGGATGGTGTGAAGAACCGCATCGAGCCGCACGCCCCGGTGGATAAGGACCTCTATGAGCTGCCGCCGGCAGAGGCTGAGTCCATCCCGCAGGCACCGACCTCCCTGGAGGCTTCCTTGGAGGCGCTGAAGGAAGACATGGACTTCCTGACCGAGGGCGATGTCTTTACCGAGGATCTCCTCGAGACCTACATCAACTACAAGTACGAAAACGAGATCAACCCCGCGCGCCTGCGTCCCACCCCGCAGGAGTTCGAGCTCTACTTCGACTGCTAAGGCTGTGATGTCTAGTGACTTTTTGGACTCGGAGTCCAGTTAGTTTTTTGACGCGGAGTCCAGGAGGTTTATGGACAGGATGTCTAACTACTTTTTGGACTCTGGCTTCTTGACAATGTGGGGATGGCAATTCCCATTACTCTCCGCAAGAAGATAGCGGATTTCGACCCCATCCGTGAGGGCATCACGGTCCAGCAGTTCTGCAAGAACATCGGCGTATCGAAGCAGACGTACTACAACATCAAAGCACGTATCGCCGAACGCGGGCGGGCTGGCATCGTGCCGGACAGCACGGCACCGCTGAACCCGCGACGGGTCTACGATGACAAGATTCGACAACAGGTCCTGCAAGCTCGCGGTACGTTAAAAGCCCGCGGCCAAGACTGCGGCCCATGGTCAATCTTCTACTTCTTCCTCGACGAACTCGGCTACGACCAACCACCGTCACGAGCTTTAATCGCACAATGGTTGCACGAGGCTGGCGTCGCTGACATCAATGCACGTAAACGACCGCGTAAGTCCTACAGGCACTTTGCTAGGGGCGAAGTCAATGAACTGTGGCAGATCGATGCGTTTGCCTACAGACTCTTCGATGTGCCTCACACGCAAGTGACTATCTACCAAGTCGTCGACGATGCCAGCCGCTTCGACGTCGGCTCCCAAGCTTTTGGAACTCCAGAAAACGGCACCGATGCCCGCATCACGCTAAGTGGAGCCATTGATGCTTACGGACTTTTCCAAGAAGTCCTCTCTGACAACGGTGATGCCTTTGCCACCTACCATCGCGGCCGACTGTCGCAAACCGAACGCTGGCTCGCCAGCTTGGGAGTTCAATCAAGTGCGGGCTTTGCTCCCACGACGCAAGGCAAAGACGAGCGATCGCACCAAACCATGACCAGGTTTTTGGATGCTCGTACCCCGACGACGCTGGCGCAGGTCCAACAGCTGATTGTCGACTACCGCAACTTCTACAACACACGCCGTCGCCACCAAGGACTTCTCAGGGGCAAGATGCACATCACCCCAGCCCAAGCCTGGGAGATTATCTCGCATGCCCAGCCACCGACGCAGCCGATTGACCCAGATTTTTTATGGACAAAAATCGCGAAACAATATCACCGGATTCACCCCGACAACCAGGCAGATGCCTTAGCAGCCGACACAGTGGTCGCGACAGATAATGCCCTGCCTGAAGTTGCAGCTTCAGACAGGGCACCAAGTAACGACACTCAGGCGATCCAGCAAGATACACCCCATGCCGATTCCTCAACCGTAATGCCAAGCTCTACCGGTGTAAATGCACTCTGGCCTATCCCGGACAAGCTGTGGATCAACAAAAGCGGGGTGGTACGCGTCATGGGACACGGCCTCTACGTCGGGCTGCGCTTCAAAAATCGAGCCATCTACAGCAGCGTAGCCGATGACTATGTGGAATTTTTTACTGATCACGACGGTGAGAAACTGTTTTCATTTCCGCTACCGATCCAACTGAATCAGCGTCCACCCGGCGGTCAAATCAACATAAACCACGTTGTCGGCATGTGGCACCGACAATCCCCAGAGCTAAAACCCAACCTCTCTGGGCCACGGCCAAGCCGCCGGAAGAAGCCAAGCTAGCACCAGTACAAAAACTCCGTGGACTCCCCGTCCAAAAAGCGGGGAGACTCCGCGTCCACAAAGTCCCTAGACTCCGAGTCCAAAAAGTAGCTGGACTCCAAGTCCAAAAACCTCATGGACATAACATTCGACTGCTAAGGCGTCACTAGTTCTCAGCTAGCTTCTCCTACAAGGCAGCCACCTAAACAATGCTTAGGTGGCTGCTTTCTTTTTGCTTGCATCGGCACAAGTAAGCGTCCCCGAGAGTTTCGTCATACCCGCCGCCCACTTTGACAGTGGCCGCTCCCCAGCGCACACATGAGGGTTTTCACCAGGCAAAAAGTGGCGCAGTCTAAGTAAGAAGCTCTGGATGAAACTAGAGTCTGGGTAGTGACTGATAAATTCCGCCACCTTCCCCCACCTGGGCCAGCCTGGGCCGGCAGCCTTATGGGTACTTCCATCGTCTCGCGCATGTTGGTTGAAGAAGACATGTTTGTTGCCGCTGGTGTATTTGCTGCACTTGCGTGCACCATTTTCGTTGTTATGACCGCGGGTTACGCCCGCTACCGCAGTCCGCGGTTTGAGCGGACCACCATGGCGGAGTGGTCTATGTTTTTCATCGGCGTCCTCGCGCTTGGGGCGGCATTATCCGGTTTGACGGGCATTGGAATATTCCGCCTCGTCGGCTTTTGGGTGGGTGGCCCCGTCACCGTCATCACGTGGGGAATTCAGCTCACTCGCTTCGATGGAGAGCCGCGCTTTACCTGGGGTCTCCCTTTGGTGGGGCCGATGATTTCGGCATCGGTGGCTGGGTGGCTTGCCCTTGATTACGGGCAGATCTACCACATCATGGGCACCGTGCTCTTCGCTATGTCTTTGCTGACGGCAGTCCCGGTATTTGTCTACGTCTACTGGGCAGCCTGGCACGGCAAGGTGGATTTTAGTGGTGGAAAATCCGCCACCGCCTGGGTGCCACTGGGCGTGGTTGGGCAATCTACCACCGCAATGCAGATCCTCTACCCTGGCAGTATCTCCGTGTACTACGGGCTTATTGCCCTAGCTATTGCCATCCCGCTATCGCTTTATGCGATGGTGACTTTTTATCCGCAAGCAGCCCGCTGGGTCCCCTATTCCCCTGCGTGGTGGGCGTGCACCTTCCCGCCTGGCACCGTGAGCATGGGCGGGCATCAAACGGCATTGGTCAATGGCTCGGAGTGGCTTGACGTTGTCGCGCTGAGCATTCCCTTGCTCCTTATTGCGCACTGGTGCCTGTGCTCAGCGCGGTTCTTAGGCTGGCTCTGGGAGGGCCGCACACGCAAAGAACTGACTCACTAGGGGACGTCTTCCCTCATCTATCATCGGGCCATGAGCTCTTCGCCTATTACCTTCATCGCCTGGGATGCTGCGGACCTTGCTGGAGTGCGGGAGGTGCTCGCCGGCTTGCGGCGCGACGGGGTCTTCTTGTACCGAGCAGGCCTAACGCTTGAAACCTCCTGGCTTGGCGATGCCGCCCAGGATTTCTATGGCACCGCCTGGGAATGGGGTCCAAAAGATAGCGAGCTATTTTTTGAGCTGGCGCGCCGCGGCAAGCTGCTGATGACGATCGATGCCACGGTCATATGCTGCGGATCCGATAAAGACGCGGCGGAGGCTCAAGAGTGTATCGCCCAAGAGTTGGTCGTAGCGAACAGCACGGAGGAGCTACGACACCTGCTTATTGACACACAGGAGACGCGCTAGAGCCCGGGCTGCTCGCTGCGCTTCATCCAGCCCATGCGGGGAGAAAAGCCTTGCGGGTGCTTGAGATGCGCCACGGCATCCGCGATCATCAGGCGATGGCGGCGCGACAAGCTATCCGGAAGGTGGGCCACCGAGAACCACTGCGCTTCAGTATTTTCTTCATCGCTGATGACGGGCTCAGCGCCGTCGGCAACAGACAGGCGCAGCGCAGTTCCCATGAACATGCATTCATCGCCATTGGGATAGGTCACTGGGCCGGATTGGCCAACGCCGAGGAGCGCTTCCACCTTGGCATCGAGGCCTACCTCTTCCTTGACCTCGCGCAAGGCGGTGGTCGTAATCTCCTCGCCAGGCTCACAAATCCCTTCCACAGGAGTCCACACGGCATTATCAGCGCGCTTTACCAGCAGTACGGATGGCACCTCCCACAGCGCCGCACCGGTTGGTACATCGCGGAGAATGATGGCACTGCACGCGGGGACGAAGATCTGATCGTGGCCGATGGATTCGCGCAGCTTCACAATATAATCAGGCGTTGGCATACCACCTAGCGTAGCCAATCTTGCCCGATGCTATGCCACGGGGCCGAGGACCTTCAGCGCCAGTGCTTGGATATCCGGTGCGGTGGTAAAGGCCACGTCAATGGTTTGTTGCGTGTCTTCACAGCTATGCCCCTCGTCCAAGGGCTCGGTAATTCCAGAGACCAGCCCCACGATGGTCTGCCGGCCATCGACATCGCCGTAGACAGGCCCGCCGGAATCCCCGACGGCGCTGCACATCTCCGCCAAGGCGGCGTTGGAATCGTGTTCTAGGCCCTGATAGTTCAGCTGTGTGGAATCCACCGAGTTTTTCAGGTTCCCACAGGTCACAATGGTGGAACTGCCTAGCTTGCACACCGCATCCGGCAATTTGTCTAGCTGCGTCGCCACGGTGGTGGCTACCTCGCCTGGGGTGAAGTAGTCCGCGTCGCGGTACAGCTCGATGAAGGCAACGTCCAAGTGATTGGTCTCCTCGGCAAAGAAGTCCGAATAGATCACCTCGCCTACTGGATCGGCTGGGTAGGCAAAGTCACCCTCTTGGGTTCCGGCCCAGACCTTATCGCCAGGTTTGCCGCAATGGGAGGCTGTCACGGCGATGGTGCGGCCATCGGCAAGCGCGAAAGACCACGCCGCGGTGCAGGACTGGAAGTTAAAGTACTCGCCCGGCTGCGGGTCACTCGTGGTTAAATTCAGCGCGGCGCCTGGAGGTACCGGCACCACCGCGGGCTCATAAAATTCATTCGGCGGTGCCGGCGGTGGTGTGTCTGTGGATTGCGCAACCACTTCATCCGGCTGCTGGGCAGCATCGGTGCTACACGATGCCACCGCGAACAGCCCTGCTGCTGCCAGCAGGCTACTGGCTATCCGTACCCGCGTCACCTGCAGAGTCCTTGTCCTGTTCTTCCTTATCCGCCTCTGCTTGTGCTTTTAAATCGCGGATGAATTTTTCCGGATCGAATTCGGTATAGTGCTCCGGTCCAGCGAAGTTTTCTAATGCCATGTGGTGGCTACACCTCCGTGTTCTTGATGCTCGAGGTAATAAAGTCCTTGACCGCTGCAGCATCGTTGGGCAGATCCGCCACGTGGCGCTCTGCGTTCAGGATGTCAGCAAAACGCTCGGGTGGCTGCGGTGCGCTCCCGATGGCCTCGGTGATGGTTTCGCTGAATTTTACCGGCAGTGCCGTCTCTAAGCAGACGATGGGCGTCGTCACGCCCTCTTTTTGGGCCGCACGCGCGACCTTGATGCCATCGGCCGTGTGCGGATCCGCCAGGTAACCATAGCGTTCGTTCACGTCCTTGATGGTGGCAAGGCGGTCATCATGGGTGGAGGAACCGGACAAGAAACCGTAGTCTTCACGCGCGGCCGTAATGAGGTCTTCTTCAAGGTTAAACCCGCCTTCTTTGACCTTGGTGCCAAAGAGGTCTGCAACGCGGGCGGCATCGCGGCCTAAAAGATCGAAGGCGAAGCGCTCGAAGTTGGAGGCGCGGGAAATATCCATCGACGGCGATGAGGTGGCCATGGTTTCCGCGGCTGGGCGCGGGCGGTAGTTTCCGGTGCGGAAGAACTCATCCAAAACGTCATTCTCATTCGTCGCCACGATGAGGCGATCGATGGGAAGGCCCATGCTGCGAGCGATATGCCCGGCGCAAATATCGCCGAAGTTACCGGTAGGAACGCTAAAGGAAACCTTTTGCTCGTTATTATCGGTGACCTTGATCCAGCAGGAAATATAGTAAACCACCTGGGCTAGCAGGCGCGCCCAGTTAATGGAGTTGACCGCACCGATGCGGTAGTTGGCCTTAAACTCCGCATCACTGGAGACGGCTTTTACCACGTCCTGGCAATCATCAAAGACACCGTCGAGGGCAATATTGAAGATATTCGGATCATCCAAGCCAAACATTTGCGCCTGTTGGAAGGCGGTCATGCGCCCGGCTGGGGTCAACATGAAAACGCGGATGCCGTCGCGACCACGCATGGCGTATTCGGCGGAAGAGCCGGTATCGCCAGAGGTAGCGCCCAAAATATTCAGCGTCTCCCCGCGGCGGGCAAGCTCATATTCAAAAAGCTCGCCCAAAAGCTGCATGGCCATGTCTTTAAATGCAGCGGTGGGGCCCTCGGATAGGTGGCCGATAAAGAGGTCATCGCCAAGCTCCGTGACCGGGACGATCTCTGGGGAGGCAAACTTCGGGCTGGTATATGCCCGGGCGGTGATTTTATCCAGATCTTCCTCTGGAATATCATCGATGAACAGCTTGATTACCTCGGCCGCAAGGGCGGCATAGCCGTCGGTTTTAGCCACTTCACGCCACGCATCCAGCGTGGCGGAGTCCAGTTGCGGGTAGGTTTCAGGCAGGTATAGGCCACCATCGGGCGCGAGCCCTCCTAAGAGGATATCCGTAAAGGATGCGGGCTGGCCGGTGGTATCACGGGTCGAAATATACTTCACAAGATGAATCCTAGTAGTTAACGCGTAAGGTATCAGCCATGTCGCAGCCAAATCCAAGAGAAGTTATCACAACCCAGGCGTTAATGATTTGGGTGGCGGCCATGGCGGTCTACCTCGTAGCCATTACTGGGCGGTCTTCCTTCGGCGTAGCCGGCCTCGATGCTATCGAGCGCTTCGACGTCGATGCTGGGCACATCGCGGTATTTACCTCCGTGCAATTGGGTGTCTATGCCATCGCGCAAATCCCCACCGGCATGCTGATCGATAAATTTGGCCCCCGCATCCTGCTCGTGGTGGGCGCGGTCATCATGGGCGTCGGCCAGGTCATGCTCGGCTTTACCAGCAATTACGGGGTAGCCATCTTCGCGCGCGTGCTCATCGGCGCCGGCGATGCCACGGGCTTCCTGTCGGTAATGCGCATCCTGCCCTACTGGTTCCCACTACACCGCACGCCGATGTTTACCCAGGTGACCTCCTCCATTGGCCAGATGGGCCAATTCATTTCCGCAGTCCCCTTCCTCTGGTTGCTCGGAACGGCGGGATGGACCGCGGCGTTCGTGACCCTCGGTGCAGTAGGCATCCTCGTCGCCATTGCCGCCGCAGTCGCGGTCGCTGACTCCCCGGAGAAGCTCGGGGTTATCCCTTTAGAAAAAGAACCGCCCAATTCCCAGGGCAGCAGCATCGGCGCGCGCTTGAAGGCGGTCTTTACCTCGCCCATCGCCTGGCAGGCATACTTTATTCACTACAGCGGGATGTTGCCGCTGATTGTCTTTGTCATGCTGTGGGGCATGCCCATGATGACCCAAGGCATGGAGCTATCCAAGGGCAAGGCCAGCCTCGTGCTCACCCTCTTGGCCGTATTTTTGGTTCTGGTCGGGCCCTTGCACGGCCGGATTTCCTCCCGTGCGCAGAATATCCGCCCATGGGTCGCCCTCGGGTTCGTGAGCCTGCACGTGCTGACCTGGGTGCTATTTTTCGCCTTTGGCACCGGCGGGGGTTTGGCAGCCATCACTGCGGTCTCCTTTATCTTGGCGCTGTGCACGCCGACGGCGAATTATGGCTTCGACATCATCCGCGAGAACATGGACCGCTCTGTCGTCGCCACCGCCACCGGCTTGGGCAATATGGGCGGGTTTACCTCCGGCATGTTGGGCGCGCAATTATTCGGCATGGTCTTGGATCACTCTGCCGATGCCCCCAATTACTCCATGCCCGATTTCACCTCCGCCTCACTCGCCGTCCTCGCCGTATGGCTGTGCGGCATGGCTGGTGTCGTCATCACCCACATCCTGCGCCGACGCGGCGGCTACGCGGGGCCATCCGTAAGGATCGTGGAAGTAACCTAGCGGTCTATTCGGGTCTTTCGGCCTCGTCCACCGTGGTGTCGGCTGCCCCTGCATCCTCCGCCTCCGCATGTTCTGCGTCTGGGTCCAAGATAAAGTTGATGGTCCCCTCAGGGTCCTCGAGAAACTCCCTGGTGGCGGCCACGGATTCGGCCTCGTCAAAGGAAATGCGCTGAAAGCCTGTGTCATTTAATTCCACGATATCGGCATCGGGGCAGCCTAATAGGATGGGTGAATGCGTGGCGATAAATACCTGCGCGCCGCGGTCAACGGCTTGGGCGATTTCCGCTATCAATGCCAATTGCCGGACGACGGACAATCCCGATTCTGGTTCATCCAGAATATAGACCCCAGCGCCGTCAACTCGTTCATAGAGCACGTCGAAGACGGATTCGCCGTGCGAGCGGGCCTGCACATCCACCTGGGTGGGCAGGGTGGAACGCCCGCCGGATTCCTCGGGGGATTGCTCGCGCGTCAGGAGATATTCGTGGGTTTCTGCGCGCAGGAAGTATGCCCGCTGAATAAGCCCCGTGCGCTCGCAGGCCACCGGGCTTAACGGCACGATTGCTTCCGGATCCCCCATTCGGCCACCCTTGGGAGAGCACCCAAGATCTGTTGCCATGGAGGCCAATAGGCTGGATTTTCCTATACCGTTATCACCGACGAAAATCGTCACCGGGCGGGTAAAGGAAAAACGCCTTAAATCTGCCAGGTAATCGAAGACAGGCAGGCTACGGCGATAATCCCGCGGCATAGATTTCAGGCGGACGGCATCAACCAACATGCCTGGTACTTTAGCAGCAGCGGCGGTGCTTGGACGGGATCTTCACGTTATCGCCGCGCTATTGCGGTTGCTAGTTCGAATGAGGACTTGAGGTGCAGGATTAACGGATCCCCGGTTGCTGCTTGGGCAATGGTCTCTGCTGGAACCGCATTTACCGCAAAGGCAATACCTAATCCCCCGCTAATAGGAAAGACTATGGCTGCGGCCACCGCCGCGGTTGTAGATAACTTATTGTTGATTGTCATCGTCTCCTCCAGTCCCTCGGTAACGCACACCTTGAATCGTTACCGTTTCGTTATGAGATAACTTTAGGGAGACGAGCTGTTAAGGCCATGCCCTCAGTCTGCCGGTTTCCTGAAACTTCATGGGGCGTTCCTCGGCTGGAATACGCCCAAGCGGCTGCCTCAGCCGATGCACAGGCTGTGGTCTAGTCAGAGTCTGGTACCGACCTAATTCGCCGGGGCGCTTTCAGCCACGATGCCATCGCTGGCTGGGATGACAATTCCTTTTTCAAAGGCGCCGATGATGGCCTTTTCATCTTCTTCATCCAGCTCGCCAGAGGCCACGGCGCTCTTTAACTCGCGCTCTAGATACTGCCGGACATCTGACTTTCCAGATTTATTCTGGGTAATATCGCGAGGCACCGATTCCAGGGGAATCCCCAACGCCTTTGCCAGCGACATCACGCGATTGGCCTCTGAAGACGCATCGCTTCCTACCGCACCATTCACCTGGGCGGGCGCTTCTTCTTGCACCACTCCCCCGGCTACGGCATCCCCCACGGTCATCGTCCCTTTAGGCGGGTGATGGCGACTCGTTGCCCACGTGCCAACGACGACGGCGATAATGGCCGCCACGGCAATACAGCCCCAGAGGTAGATAAGCTTCCTGCGGTGGGCTCCCGAAGATTTAGCCGTGGTAATCCGAGTTTCCTCCGAAGAAGCCATAACCATTGCCGCGCGAGGAATTACCATTGCCGCGTTCATTCAAAATATCAATGAGCGAGCGGATCGTGGCCTCCCCAATGCGGTCGCCGCGCCCGCGCGAGCGGGAGTCCGCACCGCCCTCGCGGCCAAGGTCGTCTTGGTGATGCGGCGCGTCGAGATTCTGCCCGCCGCGGGATGCGCCTGTTTGTGGGGCCGAGACCTCAATGGTCAAGGTGGTGCCATCTAATTCTAGGGCGTCATCATCACGGACTCCTGCCGCGCGAGCGGCAGAAAGCAATGCGGCCAATTCTCCAACCGTGGCGGAGTCCACATCGAGCTGCAGCTGAAATGACATAACCAAAGATCCTTTCTCTAACTTATTCCTACTCTAGGGCGCGAAACTTCAAAAGTTAAGGGAATTAGCGCTGTATAGACCAAGTTATGCGGCAACTTTAAGAATGCTCGAAGGATTCCTCCTCTCCCCAAAAGACTTCATCGACCACCTTGCGTGCGTGCCGGGTCAGTTTCAGGTAGGTATCTAGGAAATCCTGGTTATCCTCCGGCGTCCAGCCGGCCGCGCCGACTACTTGAGCCAATTGCTGGCCCGGCCCAGGCAATTGATCCACGCGCTTGCCACGCACCAGCACCAACGCGTTGCGGGCATCCGTTGCCATCAACCACGCATCCCGCAGGTCACTAGTTTGATCGGCGCTTAAGATACCGCTTTCTTCCAGCGCCTCCAGCACCGGCAAGGTTCCTGGTTGCCGCAGCTCGGGATATTCGTGCCCGTGCATCATAATCAGCAGCTGCACCGTCCACTCAATATCGGTCAGGGCCCCGCGCCCCAGCTTCGTGTGGGTGGTGCGGTCGGCCCCACGCGGCAGGCGCTCATTATCCACCCGAGCCTTCATGCGCCGGATGGCGCGAATGGTGGACTGGCTTGCACCGCTATCCGGGTAGCGGTATTCATCGATCATCTCTATAAAGCGCTGGCCCACTTCCTCGTCTCCGGCGATGAAGGCCGCGCGCAGCAGCGCCTGCATTTCCCAGGCCTCGCCCCACTCGCGGTAATAGCGCTTGTAGGAGGCAATGCTGCGCACCACAGCACCCGAACGCCCCTCTGGGCGCAGGCCCAAGTCAACGTCCAAAGGCGGATCTCCAGAGGGCTTGGCAAGTCGACGGCGCAGCTTATCAACGATCCCGATGGCCCACCGCATAGCCTCGCCTTCATCGTCTGCATTCTCAGGCTCTGCCACAAAAAGAACATCTGCATCGGAGCCGAACCCAAGCTCACGGCCGCCGAGCCGCCCCATACCAATAACCGCAATGCGCGCCGGCGGTTCCGCATCCTCGTGGTCCATCCGCCAAGCCCGCACCTCAGCGCGCAGGGCGGCTTCCAAGACCGCGTTCCAGATGGTCGACAGTTCTTGGCACACCTGCTCAACGGGGATGATTCCTAGGAGATCGCCACTGGCAATGCGCGCCAGCTCCACCCTGCGTAGCGAGCGCGCGACCGCCACTGCCTTATCCGGGTGCGCATGGCGCTTGCTGGAATTAACCAGCGCCTTGGACACCTGCTCCGGCTTAGTTTCGAGCAACTTGGGGCCGGTCGCGCCATCGGAAAGCTGTTTTACCGAATCCGGGGCGCTGATAATAAGGTCCGCGGTAAACGGCGAGGTTCCTAGAATATGCATCAAGCGCTGGCCGACGATCCCCTCATCCCGCAGGATGCGCAGGAACCACGACTTATCGCGGGCGGCCTCAGATAGCTTGCGGTAATTGAGCAACCCCATATCCGGATCCGCGGTGTCTGCTAGCCATTCCATCAAGGTCGGCAGCAAAATTGCTTGAATGCGTGCCTTGCGGGACGTACCGGATGCCAGTGAGGTCAGGTGCTCGAAGGCGCGCACCGGTGAGCTATAGCCCAATGCTGCAAGCTGCAGCTTTGCCGCCTCGGGCGAAAGCTTTAGCTCATCGGCGGACATGGTCACCACGGAATTAAGCAGCGGGCGATAAAACAGGCGCGAGTGCAACTCAGAAATGCGCATCCTGATGCGGCGCAAATGCGCCAACATGCCCTGCACCGCAGACTTTGTGCCCTGCGGTGAGAACCCCGAAATCACCGCGAGCCAGTTCAGGCCCGCTTCATCATCGTCTGTCGGCAGCGTGTGCGTGCGGCGGAAGCGCTCCAATTGCAGGCGGTGTTCTAAAAGGCGCAAGAATTCATAGGCCTCAATGAGCTGCGTGCCATCTTCGCGGCCCACGTAGCCTGCGGAGATAAGCGCGTCGAGAGCATCCACTGTCGAAAGCGCACGCAGGGACTCATCGGAGCGACCGTGCACCAATTGCAGCAATTGCACCGCGAATTCGATATCGCGCAGCCCGCCGACGCCCAACTTGAGCTCGCGATGTTTGAGCTCATCCGGCACATTATCCAATACGCGCCGGCGCATGGCTTGGACGTCTTCCACGAAGGAATCGCGCTGCGAAGCCGTCCAGACCATCGGCCGGATTTGCTCCAGGTAATCCTCCCCCAACGGCAGGTAGCCGGTCATCGCCCGCGCCTTGAGCAGCGCCTGGAATTCCCAGGTCTCTGCCCACCGGCGGTAGTAGGTCACGTGCGAATCCAGCGTGCGCACCAACGCCCCAGACTTACCCTCCGGCCGCAGGTTCGCATCGACATCAAAAAATGTCGTCGACCCAATCCGGTTAAACTCCGCGGCGAGCCGGGTGGCTTTGGGCGTTGCCTCGCTGCCGACGAAGATAACGTCCACATCGGAAATGTAATTGAGCTCGCCGGCACCGCACTTGCCCATCGCCATGACGGCAAGCTGCGCATCGAGCGGATCGTCGCCGTAGATCTTGCGCACCGCAACGGCAAGGGAGGCGGTAAGGGCGGCATCGGCAAGCGCAGTCGTCAGCGTGGTAACCTGCCGGAAGCTTACCTCCGGCTGCGGGCGGGATTGCCCCTTTCGGGAGTGGAAGGTACCCGCCACATCGTGCGCGGCAAGCCGCATCATCAGCGTGCGGTACTGGGTCCGCATCTCCTTTTTATGCTCGCCTTCGCTCGCGCGGTACGTACCCGGCGCGCTGAGATCCTCCCTCGCTGGATCGGGAGCATCGAGCTCTGCCGCAAACGTTGCCGGCTGCGCGCCGACAGTTTCAAGCAGGCTGGTGAGCATCTCTTCTGGCTCCGGCAGGGGCTTTTTCAGCTCCTCCCACAACTCGGGGTGGGCAGCGAGGTGATCCCCGAACGCCGTTGACGCACCCAAGAGCGCGAGAAGGCGCACCCGCACTTGCTCGTTGCTGCGGATTTCCGCATCGAGCTCCGGCGCCTGCTCGTAAATGCGCACGAGGTTATTAAGTGCCAAATCTGGATCACCGACCGCAGCCAGCGTCCATAAGAGGTCAACGGACTCCGGGTTATTCCATCCCAGTTGTTCTAAGTCTTGTGCGGCATGGGACCGGCTAAGGCCCAGCGACGCCGGCGACGGCACCGTGGCAGGACGCATTATTCTCCTAAAAATTCAGGTTGTTGCGCAGCTCGACTGTAGTAATTTGGCGCTGGTAATCGCGCCATTCTTCCCATTTGGCGCGCAAAAAGAACTCGAAGACGTGCTCGCCCAAGACCTCTGCCATAAATTCGGACTTTTCAAACTCGCGCAGGGCCTGATCCATGCTGGAGGGAAGATCCTTATACCCCATGGCACGGCGTTCGCGGTGGGTGAGCTGGTGGACATCGTCTTCTGCCGGCTCGTCTAATTCGTAGCCTTCCCGGATGCCGCGCAGCCCGGCTGCGAGGATGACCGCATAACCCAAGTATGGGTTCATGGAAGCATCGATGGACCGGATTTCCACCCGGCGCGATTCCTCCTTGGTCAGGCGGTACGTCGGCACGCGCACCAGGGCGGAACGGTTTTGCACGCCCCACGTGGCCGAACCCGGCGCCTCATTGCCAAACATCAGCCGCTTATAGGAGTTGGGCCACTGGTTGATGATGGGGCTCATTTCCGTAGAGTGCTCCAAAATTCCGGCGATGAACTGCTTGGCGGTGTGTGAGAGCGAAAATTCATCATCCGGATCGTGGAAGGCATTGGACTGGCCTTCAAAAAGGCTAAAGTGCGTGTGCATTCCGGACCCCGGGAGATCCTCAAAAGGCTTGGGCATGAACGTAGCCCGCACATTTGAATCCGTGGCTACCTGCTTAATAACGCGCCGGAAGGTCATAATATTATCCGCCATGGTCAGCACATCGGCGTGGCGGAGATCGATTTCCTGCTGGCCCGGCGCGGTTTCGTGGTGGCTAAATTCGGTGGCGATGCCGAGCGATTCCAGCGCCAGCATGGCGCGGCGGCGGAAGAGCGGCGCGGTATCGTGCGTCGCTTGGTCGAAATACCCGCCATTATCGGTGGGGACCAGGTCTGTCAGTTCCTTGCTGTGTTCCAGCAAATAGAACTCAATTTCTGGCGAAGCCATACAGGTAAATCCATCATTGGCCGCCTCGGTAACCTGGCGGCGCAGGATATGGCGCGGATCCACCACGGAAGGCTGACCATCCGGCTGCGCAATATCGCAGAACATGCGCGCCGTTTGCAGGTCCGGCTCGTTGTCATCAAAGGGCAAAATTTGGAAGGTGGAGGGATCCGGCAGCGCAATGGTGTCCGATTCAGAGATGCGGGAAAACCCTTCTACCGAAGAGCCATCAAAGCCAATCCCCTCCTCAAAGGCGGATTCGAGTTCGGAGGGGCTCATCACTACGGATTTGAGGGCGCCCATGATATCCGTAAACCACAAGCGGATAAAGCGGATATCGCGTTCCTCAACGGTGCGTAAGACGAATTCGTGTTGGCTATTCATGCCCTAAACCTTACCGGCTCACCGCTAGGCAGTGTGCAGTTCATTAGTCAATTTCCACATGGTCAGATTCGCAGGTCGCCAGAGTATTCAGGGGGTAGCTAGCGGGGGTTAATGCAGCAGGTACGGCTTCGCGCACGTGATTTGCTAATGGGGCAAGCGAACACCTGTACAAGCTTTTCTAAAGGAAGAAACAAGTATGACCTCCCACGTTGATGAACTTTCTGCCAGCGTTATCGATGCCATAGTGACCGCCGCCCAATACGGGTGGTCCCCGGACGATTTACGCCACATCCTTGGTTCTTGTTCTTATCCCCTCATCTACCGCGCTAGCCCGCACGTACCTGCCCGCATCACCTCACCCGCGCTGCGCAAAGCGTGGTTGCAATTAGAAGCCCCGCAAGAAAACTTCATTCCCCGCGATAAAATGCGCGCCATCATGAAAGAGCTGGTGCACCTGCCACGTTTGCGCGATACCGAACTTTTAGCAGGCGGCGAGTTGAGCTAGGCTGGTGACTCTAGCGATAAGCAGGACAAAATCCGCCACAAAGTCTTGGGGCTATTGCGCAAGGCAGAATCCACTTCCTTTGCAGAAGAGGCAGAGGTACTCATTTCCAAGGCACAGTCGCTGCAGCAAAAATACCGCATCGAAGATCTCTTAACCGTTGACCAACCGCGTCTCATTTCCCACCGCGTGAACGTTCACCCGCCGTATATCAAGCATCAGGTCACCTTGTTAGGCACCATCGCCAATGCCAATGGGTGCACCACCCTCCTCATCCACGAAAAGGGCCTTGCCTGCATCATCGGCGCGCCCGAAGACGCCGCGCACTGCGCCGACCTTTTCTCCTCCCTGAACCGCCAATGCGATTGGTACATGCGCAATAGTGAAGGGGCCGAGTTTGCACGCGCGACACAGACCACCGCGTCCTATCGCCGTAGCTTCCGCCTTTCCTATGCCGCCCGTATTGGGGAACTGCTGCAGCTGGCCAATGAAGACGGCATCGAAGAAAAACTCGATGAATCTCCCTATTGCAGTCACCACGCAGAGCTCATCGCCACTCAGACGCTGCCTGCGCTCCAAGCGCGCACCGATCATGCCGAGGAAACCCGAAACCGCTTATTTCCCAACCTGACTACCTCCTCGCTATCCATGAATAGTTTGCACGGCATCACTGATGGCATCACGGCCGCGGAAAAGTCTCACTTGGGCGGGCCTGCCGCGGGCATCGATTCTTAATACCGATGGCGGGTACGCCGCGGCCTGCTCTGTCCCCTTTCAGTCCCGTGGTGTCGGCGGCTCATTTCTACCTGTGCGCACAGCAAACGCTGCGAAATTTTTCAGGCGCGTGCTGCGCGTCACGGGTAGGATCACAGGTGAAATTAATTGTTGTAAAAGCTTAAGGGTATGTGAATGTCAACACAGACTTTTCTGGAAGTAGAAGCGAAATTCGCCGTAGCAGAATCGACTCAACTACCTGAACTCACTCGACTCGAATCCGTTGACCATATTGCAGAAACGCGCCACCACGCTCTATCCGCCATTTATTACGACACGGAAGATTTACGTCTAACGCACGCCAAAATCACCTTGCGCCGCCGCACCGGCGGCAATGACGATGGCTGGCACATCAAGATCCCCAGCGGGGGTGGCCGAACCGAGATCCATGCCGAACTGGGAGAACCGGTAGACGGCAAATACGAGGTGCCCCAAGAGCTTGTAAAGCAAGTGCGCTCTATCGTTCGCCACAAAGAGTTAAGCCCCATTGCGCAGGTGGATAATAACCGCACCGAGATGCTGCTTGCGAACGAGCACAATAATCCTGTCGCGGAATTCTGCGATGACCACGTCACCGCCTTTTCTTTCCTGCCCGGCGGCCAGCAGCAATCCTGGCGCGAATGGGAAGTGGAGCTTGCCGGTGAGCTTCCAGGCACCGAAGAAGGAAGCCAGTTCATCCGCCGCGCGACTTCACTTCTCATCGGCGCTGGGGCTCGCGTTTCTTCGTCCCCGTCTAAGTTGAAGTCGGCCTTGGGAGATTCCTACAACAATGCTCCCCTACCACCAGCACTCGTAACCCCGGATGTTGATGAGGATTCCCCGGCAGCAGCGGTGATTGCAGCGCTGCAGGCTAACCGCGACAAGCTCATTGATTACGATCCGCGCGTTCGCCGCGATGAGTGGGACTCGGTGCACCAAATGCGTGTGGCCACCCGCGAGCTGCGCAGCCACCTACAGACTTTTCACGGCATCGTCGTCGGCCCACAGATTGAAAAAATCGAAGCTGACCTCAAAGAACTCGCCGGCATTTTGGGCGTAGCCCGCGATGCAGAGGTCGTAGAAGAGCGCTGGCAAGAACTCCTGGAGTCCGAGGACTCCGATACCTTAGATGCCGCCACCCGCGAACACATCTCCCGCGACATGGGTACCGCCTACCGGCGGGCGCACCGCAGGGTTATCGCCGCGCTAAATTCTGAGGAATACCTCGAATTACTCGAGTCCCTCGACCGCCTATTGGCGGATCCCCCTACGTCCGGTTCCCAGTCCACAGAAGATACCGATAGTGATGACGATTCCGCTGTTGTGGACGCGACTGAGGAAGCGGCTGGGGATACAACCGATAATTCAGTCGAAGAATCCGCACAAGCGCATGCTGCAGAGGAAAAATCGGCCGTTGAAAAGAAGACGGAAGAACCGTCTAGCGCTGGCGACGCGGAGGCCGAGGACGTCGATGCCGTGATGGCGCGCCACCTAGAAAAGGCCTATAAGAAATTGGTCAAGCGGCATAAGAAGGCCGTGGACAATTGGGATAACGCGGAGCTTTCGCTGCACGAGCGCGAGGATTATTTCCACGATATGCGCAAGGCTGCCAAGAAGCTGCGCTACGCAGCAGAGGCGGCTGGTTCAGCAACGAAGCTAAAGACCAAGCGCCTCTACAAGGCCTGCAAAAAGATGCAATCGGTCTTGGGGGATTTCCAAGACTCGGTTACCTCGCGGGATAAGTTGCTCGAGCTATCCCAGAACGCGCACCGCCGCGGGGAAGATACCTTTGGCTACGGCCTGCTGTACCAGCGCGAACGCGCCATCGGCCTTTCTGCTTTGGATGATTACAACGAGTCTTTCAAGGACATCAAGGCCGCGTTTAAGCCGCTGCGCAAGAAGCTGAAGAAGTAGCGCTGCCGCGGCACCAGCTGTGCCGCGTTAGGCCGCATAAAGGGCAGTCAGATGGTGGTTGGGAAATTAACTAGTCCCAGCCATCATCTTCCTTTTCTGCGGTATCGGCTGCCTTGGTGCGAGCGCGCGCGATTTCTATGGCGTGCTCGGCCTCTTCGCGGGTGTCGTAGGGGCCCATGCGGTTTTCCCAGCCGGATACTTTTCCTTTGCTGACTTCTTTGGTGGAGGGGTCGTAATACCATTTCTCATCTGCTGTGGTCGCCACGGTAGTCCCTTTCGTCTATATACTCTGGGCAGCACGTGTGCGCCGCCTGTTTGTGGTTGGTGCCCACACTACCCATGCACGAAAACACACGCCCGCTAGAATATGAGGGCAGTATTTCTTTTGATGCCTCCCCTGCTCTCTCACGCGGAGCGAGGGAGCCGCTTTATCGGCTACTTTGTCCATGGCGCTAGCCCGCGCCACGTAGCCGCGTGATTTTTATCCGCCGAATTGGAAAAGGAGCTTTTGCCTTCATGCCACTGTGGTCGACGCCTAAGTCCCCTATTGCTGAGCGCGTTGCACAACAACACGCCTCTATCGTGGGAACGGAGCCCACCCATGTCGCCAGCGCGCCCGCGACCTGGCCACTTATTGGCGAGCATATCGATCACTATGGGGGCATCGTCGCCGCAAGCTTGTCGGATCTCCGCGCAGCAGCGGCCGTCAGTTCGCGCACGGATGGCATCGTTTCGGTCCACTACATACCGGCTAGCGGGGAGCCTACGCACGATTCCATTAGCCTGCAGGAGGTGGCTGCGCTCGCTGCGGCCCAACAACCCACGACGGACTCTGAGGGCCAACCGGTCATCCCGCCCGCACCAGAAGGAGGGCTTGCCGCGCGCATCGGCGGCATCGTGCACACCATGGTCAACCGCCAGTTACTATCCCGGGAAACGGCTGGGGCGGATATCACCATCGTCAGCGATATCCCTGCCGATATCGGCTTAGGCGCCGCATCGGCGGCGGATGTTGCCGTTGCGCTTGC
The DNA here is from genome assembly GCF_040225675.1 of Corynebacterium sp. KPL2680. NCBI lineage: Bacteria > Bacillati > Actinomycetota > Actinomycetes > Mycobacteriales > Corynebacteriaceae > Corynebacterium > Corynebacterium sp. KPL2680. The sequence continues at coordinate 152,416 of NZ_JBEHFM010000002.1, read as the reverse complement.
CTTAATGGGCCCAACCGATAACCTCGACGCGCCGTTGCGCGTGCGCGTTGCGGATGTCTGCACCCAAGCGGTGACCACCTTTGCTCATAAGCCTGCCCTTCGCGCGCGCCACACGGCCGCGCTGCGCAGCAGTGGTGACGGCGTGTGCATCATCGACTATGCCGATGGTTCGGTCACCCATGCGCCACAGGTGGTGGGCCAGGACGTGGTGGCCTTTGCCGTGGCGGTGCCCGGGGACGTTGCGCACGAACAGGAACAGGCAATTAGTGACATCCGCCAACGCCAGCAGTTTATTGATGATGCTTGCCATTCCTTCGGCACGGAGTCGCTGCGTTTATTGCCTGATGCACAGCAGCGAGTGGTGGAGTGGCTCAAAGCCGTACACAAGGTCTACGGCGAGGACGGTCGCCCCAGCATCAATGCGGCTACCGCGTGGATGGCATTTTATGAGGAAGAAACCACCCGTGTGGAGCACTTTGTGCGCTACCTGCGCTCACACCGCCGCAACGAGCTTTTCCCCATTGTCTTGCAATCACAGGCCTCGCTGACCAATATTTATGGCTTCGATTCCGCAGAAAAGCTCGCGGAGCTCGTCACGGTCCGCGGCGCGGTGGCCGCGCGCTCGGCGCACGCGGGACTATCTAGCGCCGTCATTGCTTATGTCCCCAGCAACCGCGCAGAAAACTTCGCGGCAGACCTAGCAGACGATGGGTTCCTGGTGGTCAAACTGGCCGCTGGCGAGCCAGCCAAGGTAGAAGGTTAAGGGCGAATGAGCCGGCCTATAAGCCGGATTCTGTCTAACCACGGCGCCCCAACAAGCGGAACGCCGCGCGGCGAACATCCATCTAGACCAACCGTTGCCAGTTGGTTCCAGCAGCTACCTTCAGGCTCGGGCGAGCAGCCTTAAAACGCCTGATCGGGCCCTGCGACGTGGCAGGGCCGTGATGCCTTGCTCCCGGCGGGGTTTACCCAGCCACCGCCATCGCTGACGGTGCTGGTGCGCTCTTAACGCACCGTTTCACCCTTACCTTGTGGTCCCAACTTGGGTGGAAGCGCAAGTGGAGCCACAAGGCGGTCTACTTTCTGTTGCACTTGCCCGCGGGTCACCCCGGGTTGCCGTTAGCAACCACCGTGCTCTGTGGAGTCCGGACTTTCCTCGGCGCCCACGTAGCAGCACCAACGCTGCCCGTTTGCGGCGACGCGATCGCCCGGCCGGCTCATTCGCGCTCCTTAGTCTAGCGCAGCCCCTCCAGGTGTCCCACATCGTTGAATCCATGCACCATAGAGCCACCGTCCCAGAACTCGACATCTGATAGCGCAGCCAGATCCAAAAACAGGTGTTGGAAGGTGGCCGGGCCCGCGTTCAAGGCTTGGCAGAGGAAGGATTTTATGGGGTTGACGTGGCTGACAATCAGCACCGTCTTGCCGCTATAGCGCCGCTGCAATTCCTTGCGGGCTGCGCGCACGCGACGGTTAACAGCCTGCAGCGATTCCCCGCCGGGGCACGGTGTGGCGGCATCGTGCAGCCATTGCTCGTGTATCTCCGGGTCGCGCTGGTGCGCTTCGGCTGCGGTCTTTCCTTCCCACTCGCCAAAGTCCACCTCGCTCAGGCCCTCTTCGGTCACCACGTCGATATCGCGGCCATGCGCGACGGCGGCCGCCGTTTCCTGGCAGCGCTTCAGCGGCGAGCACACGATGGCGTCGATGGTGGTACCGGCAAGGGCCTGTGCGGCGGCGAGCGCCTGCTTTTTACCCAGTTCAGTAAGCTCCGGATTGGCGCGCCCTGAGTATTGCTTGGCGGCAGACATTTCGGTTTGCCCATGGCGCAGCAGGATAAACCGGGTTTTATCGTCGCGCTCGCCCAGCCAGTCGGAAGGGTGCGGCGCGGAGGTATCCCACTCTTTCTCGCCCTCGACAGGCGTAGACTCACCCGGCGCGGCTGCGGACGAAGGCTCGGCGGCAGGCTCATCGGCATCGCTCTTGACGATGCCCACCTTATGCCCCGCCGCGGCCGCGTCCATCGCATCATTGGATAGGGCATCCGCCACCTTATTTTTCGCGCGCGGGACCCAGTCTAGGCTGAAGGAAGAAAACCCGTCGATATGAGTGCGGGCCTTAAGGGCCAGCTTTTGCATATCGGGGTGCTTGATTTTCCAGCGCCCGTTGATCTGTTCCACGACGAGCTTGGAATCCATATAGAACTCCACCTCGCTGGCACCTAGCTCGGAGGCTGCCTCGAGCCCGCGCAATAAGCCGTGGTATTCGGCCACGTTATTGGTGGCCTTGGTACCTACCACATAGACGATTTCGCGCAGGATGGTTGCGCCATCCGCGGCATAAACGACGGTGCCTGAACCGGCTACTCCGGGATTGCCGCGCGAGCCGCCATCGGCGTAGATGATGACCTTCATGATGCCAGGCGCACCAGGTAGGAACCGCAGTCGCTGCACTGTGGCAGCTCATCGGCAGGCGCATTGCGCACGGCGTTTTTATCGGCGGGTGGCAAGACGATGAAGCAGCCGCCGCAGGCCCGGTTGGCCTTAAACTGCGCGGCGCCAACGCCGTTTTCTTGCCGCTGCGCGTCGTATTCCTCCAGGACATCGGAGGGCAGCTGTTCGCGCAAATCCGCGATGCGCACGGCGGGATCGGGCTGGTTATCCGCGGCCTCTTGGGCGGCGTCTGCGGCTCGGCGCAGCATTTCCAGCTTGCGCTCAGAATCCGAGACGCGCGCACCGTGCACGTCCAGGTTGGAGCGCAGCGCGTGGATCTCGTTGTGGGCTTCTTGTAGCTCACTCATCAGATCCGCGATGCGGGACTTGGTGGCGTAGAGATCGTGCTCGATGTCCTTGCGCTTTTCGGTATCCAATTCGGCGCCAAGCTGGCCTTTGTCATCGCGTTCGCGCCTGCGCAGCTTGCGCTCATCGGCCTGGATGCGCAGGATTTCATTTTCCATGTCATCGACTGCCATCTGCGCGGAACCGGAGGCATCGAGCAAGCGCTTGTGTTCCTGCTGCGCCTTGTCGTACTCGACCTTTTCTGGCAGTTCCTTATCCCCGCCAATGCCTTGCGAGCGTTCCAGGTTGGCCAATTCCAGCAGTACCGGTTGTAGTTCTTGCGATAATTTCACTTATGACTCCTTTGGGTGCGCGGAGATAGTCCACGGATCAGTTCGCAGGCTAATAATTTCCGTATCTAGTTCTAATGCTGCTTCTACGATATCGCTTGCTTGCGCCGTCCAGGGAAATTCGCTGGCCCAGTGGGCTGTATCGATGACGGCTGGTCCCCCGGCGCGCAAATGCTCATCCACCGGGTGGTGGCGCAGATCGGAGGTGACATAGACATCGACGCCCAGCTTTGACGCAGCTGCCAGGAAGGAATCCCCGGCGCCGGACGAAACCGCCACGGTGCGCACAGTCTGTTCTGGGTCGCCGGCGGCCCGGATGCCCCACGCGGTCTCGGGCAGGGCATTGGCCACCTGCTGCGTAAACTCCCGCAGGGTCATCTCGCGGGGCAGCTCGCCCAAGCGCCCCAGGCCCAGCGCGGTATCAAGGTTGCCGCTTCCGGCCGTTTCCACGATGTCATAGGCGGGCACCTCATACGGGTGCGCCTCGTGCAGCGCCGCAATCAGCGTGGCCCGCAACGAGGCGGGAGCCACAAATTCCACCCGTACCTCGTCGCCGCGATGCAGCTTGCCGATGCGCCCTTCTGCAGGATCCGCGCCCTCTTCCGGTTTGAATTGGCCTGCGCCCGCGATATCGAAGGAGCAGTGAGAATAGGCGCCGATGTGGCCCGCCCCGGCATCGAAAAGCGCCTGCTTTACCTGCTCCGCACTGCCTGCAGGAATATGCACTCCCCACTTATCGATGGTCTCTGGGGCCTCCGGCACGATGGGCCGCCCCGGAGTAATGCCCACGAGTTCCGCGAGCTTATCGTTAACCCCTGGCCGGGCCTTATCGGCGTTGGTGTGGGCGGCAAAAAGCGCCACGCCATTTTTAATCAGGGCATGGACAACCTTGCCCTTGGGCGTATCGGCCGCCACTGATTCCACGCCGCGCAGTAGCAGCGGGTGGTGGACTACCAACATATCCGCGCCGAGCTCAACCGCGCGGTCCGCAACCTCTTGCGTGCAATCTAAAGCAAAGGCAACGGTGCGCACCTCGTCTGCGGGATCGCCGCAAATAAGGCCTACGGCATCCCACTTTTCGGCCAAATGGGGCGGATAGGCCTTGTCCAAAACGCGGCGCACATCGCCCACTCGCACAGCAGACATGGGGATACTCCTTTATGCTCGATTCTTGTAAATTACGCTAGTGCTATATCCTGTCTCCCGCACTACAGTACTATCTACGCAAAGGGTTTTCGCATGACTGAATCTTCTTCTCACTCGGGTCTCTACCTCGTCTTTGTGTGCACCGGCAATATTTGCCGCTCGCCCATGGCCGAAATCATCGTTCGCGATGAAATGGAAGATGACATGCTCGATCTCCTCGCCACCGTGGATTCCTGCGGGCTCGGCGGCTGGCACGTGGGGCAAGGCGCGGATGAGCGGGCCGTGGCGGAGCTGCGCCGCGCCGGACACGATGGGGCCTCCCACCGTGCATCCAAATTGGGCGAAGAGCACATGGACGCCGATCTCTTCATCGCGATGGACTCCGGGCACTATGATTCGCTCATCGATCTGGGCATCGAGCCTGCCAAGGTCCGGCTGATGCGCAGCTTCGATCCCAATTCTCCGGAAGGCGCAGAGGTCGCAGACCCCTACTACGGCACCGAAGAAGACTTCGAAACAGCGCGCAAGAATATCGAAGCCGCCGTCCCCGGCCTGCTGGATTGGATTCGCGAAAACCACGACTAGACTTGGGGGCATGCTAAAGACGTTCCTCAAGCCTGGCTGGGTGCTCATGCTGCTTTTCGTGGTGGCATTTTCCTACCTGGCCTTTAGTGTCCTTGCCCCATGGCAATTGGGAAAGGACGATGACATTGTGGAACGCAATGAAAACATCACCCACGCCTACGAAGCCGATCCGCAGCCGATTGACCAGGTCGTGGACGCTGATGGAGCCATCTCTGGCGATGAATGGTCCCGCACCACTCTGAAGGGCCACTACCTGCCCGAGGATGAGGTGCTGCTTCGCCTGCGCCCCGCCGGTTCCGGCCCGTCCTATCAGTCCTTGGTTCCTTTCCGCACCGATGCGGGCCTGACCATGCTGGTTAACCGCGGTTGGGTCAGCGCTGAGGAGGGCAATGCGGTGCCGGATATTCCGCCTGCCCCCTCCGAAGAGATAACGATTACCGGCATGGTGCGCTCGAATGAGGCCGAGCACAAAACCGCCCCCATCACGCAGGAGGGCTACCAGCAAGTCTATTCCATCCACACCGAGCAGGTGGGCTCGCTTATCGGTGCTGACTTAGGCCAAGACTATATCCAGCTCTCCGAGGATCAGCCGGGCGTGCTCAACGCCATGCCCGTCCCGCAGCTCGACCGCGGCAACCACCTCTCCTACGGCTACCAGTGGATTGCCTTTGGCATCATGGCCCCACTGGGTTTGGGCTACTTTATTTGGTCCGAGATCCGCGAGCGCCGCCGCCTGCGCGAGGAAGAAGCCGCCATGCAGGCTCTCAATGCGGACGCAGAATCGCTTGCCGATGTCCCCTCCTCCAGCCCCTCCGCCCACGGCGAGCCTGGAACCGAGGCTGCTACCACCGCCGCTGCCGAAGCCGATACCGCATCTCACGCCGCCGCGCTGCGCAACCGCTCCCGCTACGGCGATTCCAAGCCGGATCACTATGCCAAGCTGAAAAAGCGCCGCCGCGAGCGCTACTAACTTTCCTAGCCCTCCTGACCTGCTTTCGATTTTGTAGTGCTGTCAGACCGGTCCCACATGAGTAATGCGAAGCCTACTGCGATCCAGACCGCGAATCCCCACCACGCGTACCCGACGCCCTGGCCATTAAAATAAGACAAGGAACGAACGAGGTACCCCGTTGCACCAATGGGCATCCACTGCCCCAAAGTAGCCCAGCCATCAGGAAGCAACCATGGTCCGGTGGCCAGGCCCGAGAGTGGGTTTCCTAGGAAGATAGTCAGCACCGCACCAATTCCCACACCTGCGGTACCGATCACCGCAGCTAGGCCTGCCGTCAGCAATGAGGTGGAAAGAATACCCAGGGCGATGGCCAACCATTCCATACCGAAATTGCCAATTAACGTGCCGTAGACGGTGTGTAGCATCCACGTGGCCACGAGCGATCCCGCTGCGGCGATACCGACGAGCGCTACAAACTTGGCCCACTTTCGGCGGCGGAAAACAAAGGTGGCGATGACTGCGGAGACGATGCCGCCAAAGGCCAAAGGCAGCCCTAGCACCCCGATGCCAGTAGCTTGCGGATCCTCCTCCGATGTCGGTGCAAGGTCTTCGGTAGAAACCTCCATGCCTTGTGCCTCGAATGACTTACCCAGTTGGTTCACCATCTCTGTGTAGGCAGCACCGTTACCAGAGGCCGTATAGGTTTGTGCTCCCGATGAGGTGATAACCAGACCACCTACCACGTCGCGGTTTTCAATCGCATCGCGCACATCGGCGTCGGATTCATAAACCCTTAAATCGGGTCCATCCTCGCCTGCTTTATCGGTCATGTGCTTGACCATCTGCTCTGGCCCGGCCACAGCCACGGGCACGCCTTGCGGTCCGGAAGAAAAGTTGGGGGCAAGGAAAGCAAATAGCATTAGCCCGATAACGATTGGTACCCCAATCACGGCGGCACAGATTTTTGCAGTGGTGTTTGTCCGCGAAAGAGTCGCAGTAGAACTCATGACAATCCCCTTATATGGAACAGTGTATTTCAGTTACTTAAATAGAACATAGTGTTCCATTTGTTAAGATGTCAACCATGAGACAAGATGCAGCCAATAATCGTGCGGCAATAGTCACCGCCACCAGGCAACTACTCACTACTGAGGGGCCTGGAATTTCCATGCGGACCATTGCGAAGGCCGCTTCAGTAGGCGTGGCCACGGCCACCCGGCACTTCCCCGAGCGCATCGAACTGCTCGACGCGGTAAGCGCGCAGGCAATGGCTGATATCGCCGCAATCATCGATGCCCACAGTTCGGAATTTGCTATCGATGCACGTACCGCGTGGCGCGCCACCGTCCATTCCATAGGAACTTTGCAGCTAGCAACCCTTGCCCAAGCAATCTATGAAGATGCCACGCGCGATCCCGAAACGAGAAAACAAAAGAACCGCATCATTGAAAGGCGCGCCGAGGAATTAATCAGCACTTACAACAAGCTGCTGGACCCCGCCAAAAAGGCACACTTATGCCCAGAGAGCCTCAATGCGCTGGATTTTCACATAGGCCTCGGGATAGTCACCCGCCCCATCCCGATAGAACCCAAGGCCTCGTTTACTCCAGACGCGCTTACCCCACGCCTTATAGACCTCATGCTTGACGGCCTAGAAGCACAAGCCGAAGCCGGCATTGACCCTTAAAAGCCCTTTTGGGGAGGCTGCACACCAAAAGGACCTACCCGGGGATGCGGAAGTTTTGTTGGATAGTTTCAGTATCATTCCAGCTGAAGCATTCAGTGTTCTATGATGACTCCCCTGCCCAGACTAACTCTAATCCGGCTGGTGTTGTAGAAGTCAATGTATTCGCTAATAGCATTTTCAAGTTCTTAAGTCGTCTGCCACTTCGTGCCGTAGTAGCACATTCTATTCTCCAACCGCCCGAAAACGGCTACTCTCCCCTGCCTGCTCCTCAAGTTAAACTTCATATATGGATTGGAATCTCCTCGTCGCCACAGCCAGCCTTAGCTTCGCACCAATTACAGTGTGGCTAGCGAGGAAGCAGATTCAGCTCGAAAAAATAAAGGCCACCTCATACTCAATTCACATAAGTCTGCAAAAAGCAGAACATCTATCCCTGTTCGTCGAGCACAATGGGATTTCTACGCTTCATCATTTTTCCGTCTGGCTGAAGAGCGGCGAGAAACATCAACTGCAGCATGAATGCCCAACATTTGAACCTGGAGTTGTGCTCGAGACACCTAACCTTCACCACTATCCTGACGAAGTTCTTGTAACGTGGTTCGTTGCCCGTCGCTCTGGGAAAGGTCTTCAGGCTCAGGCTATCCGAGTCCGCTACCAATTACATCAGAAGAATCGGGTAGAAGAATGGAAGTACTACTGGTGGACATCCATCCGGTTGGCGATCCGCAAGCGTCTAAGTAAACGGTGGTCTCAGAAACTCGAGGAGACTCCGACAAAGGTACCGACCGGTTATTGGAAGACTCGCCGCCTCGATATCAACCGACCCGGCGACCGGCCAGGATGGCCAAACCAACGAGAATAACCATACCGATCACACACAGAATCACCCTAGAGGGCAGCTCAAGTCCGGTGGAGCGGTAGGGACGAGTACTGATAACGCCTTTAAATCGTTTAACGTCACTCTCAAGCGGGAAGTACTACGAAAGAGGGTATTTGACAATCCGAATACCTGCCGCCAGGAAGCCTTTCGGTGACGCATGCGCTACGACACACACCGACGACACCCCTGGTGCAACCTTGTGGCTCCTGATGTTTTTGAAGCCGATACTTCAGCTACACTAACTAGAGCAGCGTAGCTACCCCCGACGTGTCCACTTTCCGGGGGTAAAGCCCCACCCCCGTGTCCGACCCGCATGGTTCTTTTGATGATGACGGAATCGTCTGTGAGTTTGATTATTCCCAACCGATTGGGGCGATTCATCACCAAACGATCCGGAAGAATGCGAGAGACGAGGAGAAGACCTCATTGACTAGTCCAGACCAAGTTGCCATCTACACCACCGAAGATGGCAAAGCACACGTCCGCCTCCAACTAAAAGACAACGACGCTTGGTTAAATACCAACCAGATGGCCGAGCTCTTTGACGTCGGCGCCCCAGCCATAAACCACCACATACGCGAAGTACTCAGAGAAGGAGAACTCAACGAAGCTAAATGTAAAAAACTTTTACAACAGCCTGGTAAGGACAGGAAAACCAAGCACTACAACCTGGATATGACGCTCGCCGTTGGATACCGTGTGCGAGGCCCACGCGGCTCACAGTTTAGAAAATGGGCCACAGAAGTCCTTCGCGGGTACCTCACCAAGGGATTTGCCCTCGACACACAAAAACTCAAAAACGACGGCGCCGACACCCACTTCGATGAATTACTCGAGACTATTCGAGAGATTCGAGCTTCCGAACGTCAATTCTTCCGCAAAATCTGCGATGTCATAGTCGCAACCAGTGCCGACTACCAAGAAAAGAAATCGTTCAAGGAAGTTCAACAGTTCTTCGCAGGGATCCAAAACCGACTCCACTTCGCCACACACGGCCGAACCGCAGCGGAGCTAATCTGGGAACGCTCAGACCGCACCAAGCCATATGCCGGACTCACGACCTGGGAAGGAGAATCACCCCACAAAAACGACATGAGCATAGCTAAAAACTTCCTCACTGAAGACGAAGCTAGGCGCATGCGCAGGCTCACCACGATGTTCTTAGACTATGCAGAAGACCAGGCGGAGATGGGCAAAACCATGTGCTTGAAGGATTGGGTCAAACAGACAGATGCCTGGCTCGTCTTCAATGAACGGGAAGTTCTAAAAGGACACGGCAAACGGGGGCACAAGCAGGCAGTGAGCAAAGCCGAGGAAGAATGGAACGCTTACCGGAGTAACCTCGACTCAAAAGTTAACGAAATAGACATGAGGACTCTAGAAGCGGAAGTAAAAACCTTGAAACGAGGTGAGGATTTGAATGATTGACCTGCGCGCACTCATACAGACAGCCGAGGCCCGCGGTTACTAGATTGGCTAGCACCGCGGCAACTCAAAGCAGTATGAGTACCTACGCACCGCGAAATCCCCGTACACCACGGACTTGACGCCTCACACCCTATCCCACAACTGCAGTGACCTGTCAGTCCACCACGGGGCGTACAAGCTCTTCTCCTGATAGGTTCGCAGCACGCCTGCTCAGTTCGCCTGTGGAATACACAGCATCAGAACCAAAATATGGGCACCCCCAGTCAACCGCGCCAACGAACTTGGGACGCCAGTGACAGTCCTCAAAACTTGGCAATCTCTCTACGAAAGGCAAGCAGTATGACAAATCAATCCCCCTATTCTCGACCACCGGCACACCCGGAACAGGAAAACTCAAAGCCTGCAAAGAAACCGTTTTATAAACGCTGGTGGGTTTGGTTGATTGCCATATTCGCAGTTCTATCTATCACTGCTCCATTCATTGATGACGACTTCAACAGTGAGGAGGAGAAGCAGAGCGCTTGGGAGGCCTACAAATGCAGTAGATACTCCGACCTCACAGCACAGCCAGAAGGAAAGACAATCTCAATGGAGCTGATGTGGGACAAAATCCCCACAGAAGAGAGAGTTGAAGCGATGCGCTGGTCGAGAAAACTAATCCAGGCAGGAAACTCTAAAACCGTTGGCAGTGTAATGGAATATACTGATACGCCAACCGCAAACGATATGTGCACCGGCTGGCTTTGGGAGCGCTATAAGCAGCGCCAAGGCTTCTGGGACGGATACGACAACTTCACGCTCGAAAACGCACGAAATGAAAGCGTCGTGTCCGAAGGATAACCACTCGAAAAGCCTGAGCTCAGAGGGTCGTTGCAACGACCCCTAGAATCCAAGGGTCGCGGGGGATGTCGGGCGCAACGCAGTGTTCCGGGTGCCATACGGTTGTCGTGGATATGTTAAAGACCCCCTCTCCGATTTCTCGAAAAGCGGGGTCTAATTTGGTGCGGCCTGAGGGGATCGAACCCCCGACCTATTGGGTGTAAACCAATTGCTCTTCCAGCTGAGCTAAAGCCGCATGCGCCCTTGCGCTGTTATGTACAGTAGCGCAGGATTGTAAAGCTACACAAATCAGCTGGTGAAAGCTATTTTTTGGTGTAACCGCGCGGTACCAGGCAGGAACCTTGCCACTCGCCCAAGCGCTCAGCTTTGGTCTGCACCAAGCCGGCGAGCTGTGCCGATTCAGAAATGAGACCAGGCTCAATAGTGCCAGGCTTGCCAGCGCCTGGGGTCAGCAACCATACGGAACCGTTATCCGCGAGCGGGCGGATGGCATCCACCAAGCCGTCCACGAGGTCGCCGTCTTCCTCGCGCCACCAAAGAAGGACTACATCGCACAGCTCATCATTTTCCTCTTCGAGGAAATCCTCACCGAGTACGGCTTCGATAGATTCAGAGATTGTGGTGTCACAATCCTCGTCCCAACCAAGCTCTAGAGCGATTTGCCCTTCCTTGATTCCGAGCTTGACTGCAGCGTCAGCCACTATGCATTTCCTTCCTTATTCGGTGAATTCTTGCTCACGCCCGGCCCGCGCTTGGCGGAGAGGGCGTGTGTTATTACATGTAGTTTAACGTCCCAGGGCGTCTTTTACTTGCTATAGCACTCCTTTCCCCCAATTTGCAGGCCCTTTTCTGCTCACACCGGCGCCTGTTTTGTGGGAGAACTAGCGCCGTTTAGGGGCCTACTACCCACGTTTGCACGCCGAGCTAGGAAAGCAAACCGCAGGTTATAGGGGGTGCATCGGAAAGCGCGGCGTTTTATCCGGCCTAGACTCCCACTCGCGATCTGGGAACGCGTATCGTAGGGGATAAACTCTGCAGACCCTTAATTAGGAGGTTTACATGGCCGAGAAGGACCCCGCCAAGGGCGATTCCAACTTCCCGCTTATCCGCGATGGTGTTGCATCGTACCTTCACGACAGCGACCCAGAAGAAACTCGCGAGTGGATGGATTCCCTCGATGGTCTGCTGGACCATTCTGACCAAGAACGCGCACGCTACCTGATGCTGCGCCTTCTGGAGCGCGCCACCGCCAAGCGCGTGGAGCTTCCCTCGTTGACGTCGACGGACTTCGTCAACACCATCCCCACCAACATGGAGCCGGAATTTCCTGGCGATGAAGAACTAGAAAAGCGCTACCGCCGTTGGATCCGCTGGAACGCTGCCATCATGGTGCACCGCGCGCAGCGCCCCGGCATCGGCGTGGGCGGCCACATCTCCACCTACGCGGGTGCCGCCCCGTTGTACGAAGTCGGCCTCAACCACTTCTTCAAGGGTAAGGACGATCCTTCAGGCGGCGACCAGGTCTTCTTCCAGGGACATGCCTCCCCGGGCATGTACGCCCGCGCTTACATGGAAGGTCGCCTTTCTGAGGAAGACCTCGATGGCTTCCGCCAGGAAGTCTCCCTTGGTGAAGGCAAGGGTCTGCCCTCCTACCCGCACCCGCGCCTGATGCCATGGTTCTGGGAGTTTCCCACCGTGTCCATGGGCATTGGCCCGATGAACGCCATTTACCAGGCACGCTTTAATAAGTACCTGGAAACCCGCGGTATCAAGGACACCTCCAAGCAGCACGTTTGGGCTTTCTTGGGCGATGGCGAAATGGACGAGCCAGAATCCCGCGGCCTGCTGCAAACCGCTGCTCTGTACGAGCTGGATAACCTCACCTTCGTCATTAACTGCAACCTGCAGCGCCTCGACGGTCCAGTGCGCGGTAATACCCAGATCATCCAGGAGCTGGAGTCCTTCTTCCGCGGCGCCGGCTGGGACGTTATCAAGGTCATTTGGGGCCGCGGCTGGGACAAGCTGCTGGAAAAGGACACCGAAGGTGCCCTCGTCAACATCATGAATACCACCTCTGATGGCGACTACCAGACCTTCAAGGCCAATGACGGCGCTTATGTGCGCGAGCACTTCTTCGGCCGCGATGAGCGCACCGCAAAGCTGGTAGAAGACTTCTCCGATGACGAGATTTGGGCACTGCGCCGCGGCGGCCACGACTATCGCAAGGTCTACGCAGCGTACGCCCGAGCCCTGGAGAACAAGGGTTCCGGCAAGCCGACCGTCATCTTGGCCCACACCATTAAGGGCTACGGCTTGGGTCACAACTTCGAGGGCCGCAACGCTACCCACCAGATGAAGAAGCTGACGCTGGAGGATCTCAAGAACTTCCGCGATAAGCAGGAAATCCCCTTCTCCGATGAAGAGCTGGAAAAGGATCCCTACCTGCCGCCGTACTACCACCCGGGCAAGGATTCCCCGGAGATCAAGTACATGCTGGAGCGCCGTAAAGAGCTCGGCGGCTTCCTGCCCGAGCGTCGCACGGACTTCACCCCATTGGAAGCACCTTCCTTGGACAAGCTGCGCTCCGTGCGCAAGGGCTCTGGCAAGCAAGAAGTCGCTACCACCATGGCCTTGGTGCGCACCTTCAAGGAGGTCATGCGCAATAAGGAACTGGGCAAGCGCATCGTGCCCATCATCCCGGATGAGGCTCGTACCTTCGGCATGGACTCCTGGTTCCCCACCATGAAGATCTGGAACCCGCGCGGCCAGAACTACGTGCCGGTGGACCACGACCTGATGTTGTCCTACCGCGAGGCCACCGATGGCCAAATTATGCACGAGGGCATTTCTGAGGCCGGTGCGGCAGCATCCTTTACCGCCGCCGCTACCTCGTATGCCACCCAGGGCGAAGCCATGATCCCGCTGTACATCTTCTACTCGATGTTCGGCTTCCAGCGCACTGGCGATGCCTTCTGGGCCGCCGGCGACCAGATGGGCCGCGGCTTCATCATCGGCGCTACCGCCGGCCGCACCACCCTGACCGGTGAGGGCCTGCAGCACATGGATGGCCACTCCCCTGTCTTGGCAGCCACCAACCCTGCGGTCATTTCTTATGACCCGGCCTTCGGTTTTGAGGTTGCACACCTGGTAGCGCGCGGTATCGAGCGCATGTACGGCGAGGACAATGAGCCGGTCATGTACTACCTCACCGTGTACAACGAGCCAGTCCACCAGCCGGCCGAGCCGGAAAACTTGGATGTGGAGGGCCTGCACAAGGGCATCTACCACTTCAATACTGCCGAGAACGGCTCCACCCCGGCCAATATCCTGGCTTCGGGTGTTGGCGTGCACGAGGCTCTTCGCGCACAGGAGATGCTGGCTGAGGATTACGATGTCAAGGCTTCGCTATTCTCCGTGACCTCTTGGAACGAGTTGGCCCGCGACGGTGCTCGCCGCAATAAGGAAGCGCTGCGCAAGGGCGAGGAGCCTTCCGAGGCATTCGCTACCTCCCAGCTCAAGGACTTCGAGGGCCCATTCGTTGGTGTCTCGGACTTCACCACCGAGCTGCAGGAGCAGATTCGCCCCTACGTCCCAGGTACCTACATCACCTTGGGCGCAGACGGCTTCGGCTTCTCCGATACGCGCGAGGGTGCCCGCCGCTTCTTCAACAACGACGCGGAATCCATCGTCGTCGCAGTGCTCGATGGCCTTGCCCGCGATGGCAAGATTGAGCGCTCCGTCGTAGAAAAGGCGGCCTCCGAGCTGAAGTTGGACGACCCAACTGCACCTAATAGCGGCGAGTAATATCGCCCGCACCTCCACAATGGAGATGTAGCTCAGGCGCTTCCGGCTTAATGCTGGAAGCGCCTGAATTGTTTTTCGCCCCATCCCCCCTAACCAGTACCGCGTGAGCCTATTTCTCCTATGCCACGCACCAATCGCTACTACACTGGTCATTATGGCAAATGACCTCAGTGCCCAATTGCAGGCAAAGTTTCAGGGTTCTGACCCAGATAAGGACCACGACCCGGATCGGGATACGCTGGGCGAGCTCATCGCCCTCATCGTCAAAGTCACCGATACCGAGGCCGAACTTGGCAAAGACACCGCGCTTTCTGATGTCGGCGTTGAATCCCTAGAGCTTATAGAGCTCACCGTGCGTGCAGAAGAGCTCTTTAAGGTGCGACTTACTGAGGAAACAATGCTTAACTGCGAGACCATCGGCGATATCGCTGACTATTTGGAGGACCACCAATGATTTCTTACCTATCCGATATGGACGGCGTACTCATCAAGGAAGGGGAAATGATCCCCGGCGCCGATAAATTCATTCAGGCGCTGAAAGATAACGATATTGAGTACATGGTGCTCACTAATAACTCCATGTCCACCCCTCGCGACTTGGCAGCGCGGCTGCGTAATACCGGACTGGATATTCCGGCCGAGCGCATCTGGACCTCTGCCACGGCGACGGCAAACTTCTTGGCCACCCAGGCCAGCTCCAGCAAGGCCTACGTCGTGGGAGAGTCCGGCCTGACCACCGCGCTGCACGAGGCCGGTTGGATCCTCACCAATGATGACGCCGATTTCGTGGTCCTTGGTGAAACCCGCACCTACTCCTTTGAGGCAATTACCACCGCTATCAACCTCATCCGCAATGGCGCCCGCTTCATCGCCACCAACCCGGACGTTACGGGCCCTGCTCCCGAAGGTGTGCTCCCAGCAACTGGCGCGGTAGCAGCATTGATCACCGCCGCTACCAACCGGGAGCCCTACTACGTGGGAAAGCCCAACCCTGTCATGATGCGCTCGGCCCTCAATCACATCGGCGCACACTCTGAAAACACCATCATGATTGGTGATCGCATGGATACCGATGTCAAGGCGGGCCTAGAGGCCGGTATGCGCTCCATTTTGGTGCGCTCCGGCATTTCCGATGACCGCGAGATCTCCCGCTACCCGTATCGCCCCACCGCCGTGTTTAAGTCTGTTGCGGAAATTCCCGATAAGATCATGGATCCATTCGCCGACGAAGAATCCTAAACGGCACCCCGCCGCGCGACCTAGCTCGTGCGGCTCAGCTCATGTGGCCGCGCTCGAGCCGATTCGCTCGAGTGTCTTAGCTAAAACGTACGGTGGCGCTAAAACCATAGCGCTGCGCAAGGTAGCACACCGCGCTCTCGAGCGCGGCAAGCTCCGCCTCGGTTCCGGTGAGCACCTGATGGCAGCCAATGCCGATGCCGGAATCAATCCCCGGCCCCGTGGCCTCACCTCGCACGAGTGCCTCCATAGAGATCTCATCGCGGTACCACCGAGTACACCACTGGGCGGTCAGCGGGTCATCGCCTGGGACGATGAACTCCGATTCGGTGCGAATGCACCGATCCATGGCGCGCTCTACTTCCGGGCGCAGCGCACGCGGCATCCCAGAAATTTTCAGCACACCAGTGACCACGACGGCCGCGCCGTTGCGGCTGGGCCACGTGTAGTTGGAGGCCGGTTGATCAACCGGCACTGTATTGACGCAAGTATTCATAGCCGATATCTCCCTCGACAAATCACCACTGCGAACCACACGCATGGCATGCGGCGCAGTGCAAGACGAGCTTCGTCTTCCCCAACGAACTGTCATTTGCGTCTGCACCCAATTTTCCTGCGTCACACCACCCTCTACAACCCTCAACTTTCACTTCAACCCCCAAGTTCTAAACCTCAACCCAAAGTCCAGACTGTGATTAAAGTGACTAAAGAAATTGAAGTTACAACAGTGAAATTTGAGAGATTTACCCCCTCAAACCATTCACCCCGAAGCGACTTCCTGACAGAATCCGTTCACACGGCAGGTACCAGCAGAAACGCTTACCCAATAGCGCTCATCCCCTGAAACCTCGGCCGAAAACTGCCCCAATCCCGATAGAAGCGAAGCCCTCCAAAAAGCCCCGGGGCGTAAACCCACAGCGGGGGTAGCTAGCTGTCCCACCCCACCCCCACACCCAGCCTTATAGAAAACGCGCAAGCCGCAGCGGATAGTCGATATACATTTATTTGTAACTAAGAAACAGTTTGACACCGTCCACCCACGCTGCCTATACTGAGATAAATTCAAACAATCCGGTTTGAGTGCACCCCTACAGAAAGGTACAACCATGCCTGACATGCCTGAAACGTATTCTTCGTCCGATTTCGGCTTCGATCTTCTGAGCGCCTTTGACGGCTTCTTCACCCAAATCGCCATGATCCTAGAGAAGATCGTCGGCCAATCCCTGTTCTAAATAGAGCAGCTTTAAGCTCCCCACTCCACTGGAATGGGGAGCTTTTCCCGTTTTCCTATTAAGGAAAACTGCGAAGAAGCCTCTTATAGCGCCTGCCAGATCTTCGTATTGGTTTCATTCCACAGCGGCTTTGCCCAATCGCCAAAATCTCGGTCCGTTAATGCCACCATGGCGTAGTCGCCGGCCAGCCAGAGGTAGGTTCCGGACATGCCGAAGTGCCCGGTGGCATCGGCAGGCAGTGCTCCCATCCAGTGGTCTTTCTCACCGCGGATCTCAAATCCAAGCCCCCAAGTACAATCCTTAAAGCTCCCGTAACCGGGCACAATGCCGCGCAAACCAGCAAAGTGAACGCGGCGCATATCGGCCACGGTGCTGGAGTGCAAGAGCTGCGGGTCGTGGACCTCGGCAGCAAATGCAGCGAGATCCTCCACAGTAGAAACCAAGCCGTGCCCAGCCGAGCCCTCTAAGCGGGTGGAGGACATTCCAAGCGGCTCGCACACGCCTTCGCGCAGGTACTCTGCAAACTCGATGCCGGTGGCTTCTTCTACGATCTCTGCCGCCCATTCATAACCGGCAGAAGAATAGATACGCCGCTCGCCCACTGGTTTTTGTTGCTCGCGCGAATCGAACTTCACGCCCGAGGCGTGCGCGAGCAAATGCTCGAGGGTAGAACCTTCCGGACCGGCGGGCTGCTTCAAATCCACCGCACCTTCTTCCACTGCCATCATCACCGCGTACGCCGATACCAGCTTGGTAACTGAGGCAACCGGAAACTGGCGCGAAGTATCTCCTACCGTATCTATCGACTCACCGCTGTGGATCAACGCTCCAGCCACGGTATCTACGGGCCATTGACTTATCTGCTGCAACTCGCTCATGACTTCCAGCCTACTGTGCTCTAGGCCTCAGAATAAGGTGTGCCGATCGGTGCGGAGGTAAACCCGTGGTTACTGATTAAGGAATTTCTGGTGTAATGCAGCCTGAGCGGTTGCAGGCCCTTTCTATCTAAGAAACCTTATGAATATGACTAGCAGAAACCACAGCACGCAATCAGAGATGTCTCATGTCAACCGCCGCAAATTCCTCCAAACCAGCGGCACCGTCGGCGCCGCCCTGGCGCTGACCACCACTGCCAGCACGGCCAACGCCAGCACTGCTCATGCACAAAGCAGCCTTTCCTCGCGCCCAGAACCACACATGGTAGAGCCCACGCTCGGTGAACGCCCCTTCCTGCACGGCGTAGCCTCGGGAGATCCCATTCCAGATTCCGTTGTTTTGTGGACACGCGTGACACCAGATGCAGATGCGATGCCTGGCTCCGGTGCGGGCGCGCCTACCACCGTGGAATGGGAAATTGCGCGGGATGAGGAGTTTAGGGACATCGTCAAGCACGGCGAAGTCACCACCGATCCTGCACAGGATCACACCGTCCACGTGGATCCTCACGGCCTCGAACCAGAAAGCGTGTATTACTTCCGCTTTCATGCCCAAGATAAAATCTCCCCCGTAGGTCGCACCAAAACCGCACCGGCGGTTACGGCATCCCCAGAGGAGCTAACCTTTGGTGTGGCCAGCTGTGCCAACTGGGAGTCCGGTTTCTTTCAAGCCTATGGTGATATCGCAAAGCGCGGACGAGCCGGGCAACTAGATTATATGGTCTTTCTAGGAGACTATATTTACGAATACCCACAGCGCGAGTACGCCGGTTTCGGTCCAGTGCGCCTGCACCACCCAGCGCATGAGATTACGACGCTGGAAGATTATCGCACGCGCCTTGGCCGCTACCGCACCGATGAAAATCTCCAAGCGGCGCATGCTGCCCTGCCGTGGATCGCGGTCTGGGATGACCACGAAACCGCAGATAATTCTTGGAGGGACGGCGCCCATAACCACACGGAGGGGAAAGAAGGCGCGTGGATCGATCGCCGCAACGCCGCGATGCAGGCCTACTTTGAATGGATGCCGGTACGGGCAAGTAATCCTTCCAATGATGGCCATCTCTACCGGTGCTTGACCTTTGGGGATCTTGTGGAACTGACCATGATGGATCTGCGCACGTACCGCGATAAACAGATACTCTTTGGACCTGCCAGGATGGCCTCGGAGGGGCGAAGCATGCTCGGTTCGGAGCAGTACGACTGGCTGGTCAACAAGATCGATACCTCCGCCGCCGCGTGGAATATGCTGGGCAACTCCGTCATGTTCTCCCCCATGAACCTGGCTACCCTGCAGCGCGACGACAAGCTAGCACCCGTATCATCCTCACTGTCATCCAATATCACCGGCATTCCCGTCAATGGCGACCAATGGGATGGATACTCGGCAGAACGCCGGATGCTTATCGATGCCCTTGCGAAGCACGACTCCCACGCCCTCTTTGTTACCGGCGATATCCACTCCGAATGGGCGCATAATATCAGCAAGGATGGGCACATCTTCGGGGCCGAAATGGTGTGCTCATCTGTCTCCGCGCCCAATGTCAACGAACAGCTTCACTTACCCGAGGACAACGAGCTTTCCAAGTTGGCAGAGAGGTTCCTTTTGGAGGCAAACCCTCATACACGCCACGTAAACCTCGATCACCACGGATATAGCTACGTCACCATCCGCCCGGATTCTGCGGAAATGCACTGGCTGCGCGTTGAGGATCTCCTCAATCCCGCCGCACCAGTAAACGAAGCCGTCACGCTGACATGGCGCCCGGATCAGGGATTCAATTCTTAATTATTAGCGGGCAGTTGTTAACGCTCGCTGGGTGCACGTTCGATATAGAGAGTGAAAGATCCTCTCTGGGATATTTCACTCTCTATCACTCGCGCTCTCCCCCCTACCTGCCGCGGACTACGGGTTAGTCCGCGGCAGTTTCATAATCAATGTAGCCGCGCTCGCCGCCGACGTAGAACGTGGCCTGATCTGGCTCATTAAGGGCCAGACCTTCTTCCCACCGGCGTACCAAGTCCGGATTAGCAATGAGCTGTCGACCCACGACAACGGCATCCACGTGATCCAATTCCAGCTCGCGCTCGGCATCTTCCTTAGTGGTGACAGTGCCGAAACCATCATTCATCAAGACCTTGGTTTCGCCATTGGCACGAGCCTTCTTTGCCAAGGCCGAGATGAGTTCGCCTTCCGGCTCGGCGTGCAGGAAGGAGACATAAGCCAAGTTTAGCGGGGCGATAGCATCCAAAAGGCCGCCGTAGGTGGCCAACATATCCGCCTCGTCATCTTCAACAATGCCCTGTACAACGTGGGCTGGGGAGAAGCGCACGCCCACGCGGTCAGCACCGATTTCATCCACGACAGCACGAATAACCATCTCTGGCAGGCGCCACCGGTTTTCTGGGCTGCCACCAAATTCATCGTCGCGCTGGTTGGCAGATGGTGCCATGAATTCGTGCAGCAGGTAGCCATTCGCATTGTGGATTTCTACACCATCAACGCCCGCGTCGACGGCCCGGCGTGCGGCAGCACGGAATTCTTCAACGATGCGCGGGAGCTCATCGGCTTCTAGGGCGCGCGGTACCGGTGCATCCATCTTGCTGGCAAAGCCGCGAACCTGGCCGTCCCAATCCAGGGTGCTCGGGGCCTCTGCCTGGGCGCCATCAATGAGATCCGGGTGGCTGGTACGGCCGCCGTGCATGATCTGCATGAACAGCACGCCGCCCTTGTTATGTACTTCGTCAGCTACCTCGCGCCAACCAGCGGCTTGCTCGTCATCGACGATGCCCGCCTGACCAGGGAACGCGCGGTTGGTCCATGCGGGGAAGGTTCCCTCGGTCACGACGAGACCGGCGCTAGCGCGCTGGGAATAGTACTTTTTGTGTAGCTCGCTGGGTACACCACTGTGACCTGCACGCTGACGAGTCAGCGGCGCCATGGTCACGCGGTTGTTCAACGTATAACGGCCAAGTTCCAAAGATGTAAATAATGATGTCATGTCTACTGAAACAGCCCGTGGTTTAAATTTGTTCCACCTTTCGCCGCATTTCCTATAAGTCCGCAGTTAGATACCGGTTTAAGTGCTAAAGTTTTCACAATTCACACCGTCGATTGCTACCAGTTTTTATGATGATGAAACGCCACACTTCCTTAATGCTTGCCGCCTTGTCCCTCACCATGCTCAGCGCCTGCGGTACCTCCGATGATTCTGATTCTGCCGATCCCGAACCTGCCTTTGTGCCCAGCGACGCTTCCACGGCTCCTACGACCGTGACGGAAACCCTGGAGAATACTCCAGACTCCACCGAGGAAAAGGGCGATAAGGAAGGCGACGAGCATGGCGATGCCGGCTCGGATGATGACGCTCCCCCTGCTGGAAATCACACGCTTTACGCCGGAAAAATTGGCGGCGACTGCGGATACACCAACCAAGGAGACACCATCCACGCAGGTGAACATACATCCTGCGAATTTACCGGCCCCATTTTTGATGAAGCGCTCAAGCACACTTATACATTCCAGCAGCGCGATCCGAGAGCCAACGGCGCGTATAGCACCGAAATTTCCGTCGCCAGCCCTATCACCGGTAAGACCTATGACCTTCGCTGTTCAATTGGATCAGATCGCCGCGGACTCATCTGCGGGAAAGACGGAGACAATAGCTTAAGTGTCATATACCGAGCCGAGGAACTCGATCGCTTCTGGACGGACCGCCTCGACGTAGTCGACGGCTCCCACTAGCATCTAGTGGGGTTCTGAAGGAATCGTGGTCTGTTGGCTATCCGCCGCCCCGCTATTCCCGTCTGCGCCGGAGTCTCCGTCGCCATTCCCTTGGCCATCGCCAGCATCGCCGTTTGAGTCAGCGGGCCCATCCTGACCGCTGCCGTGCCCGTCCCCGGAATTAGGCGTGGAGTTGGGCGCCTGGCTGGGATAGCTAGGAACGGTCGGCGTATTGGTGGTCGTTGGTGTTGAATCTGCGTCCGTCGGTTCCGTTGGGGTACCGGTAGTTAGAGGATCTTCTGTAGGCACAGGCTCTTCAGATTCCGATGGTGTTTCGGAGGAAGATTGCGTATCGCGATCCTTCCAATAGTCCGGCGACAGCCAGCCGGCTTCCCCTTCCTCTGGGTTGCTTGCCGCGAGGATGAGCAGGCCAACGACAAGCAGGGCCGCCACGAGGCCAGTGGTGGAGGCACGCACGCGTCCGCCGATGGTGGAGACCTTTTGGAATTGGGTATTGGTCTGGATGGTGCGCCAGATCTTTCTGCGAGATTTATCATCGTCGTCTGCGGCATCTGCATCCGCTTCATCCGTGACTGCTTGTTCATCGACCTTGGTCTGAGCAAGCTCGACTTCCTCTGGAACCAGTTCCTCTTCTACCGTGGGGTCATCTACTGGCGTATCGGGGCGGGAGCCTTCCCCAGCGTCCAAGGCGTCTTTGGCCGACTGCGCCGCGGCATGCTTTGGGTCCGCAGGTTTCTTCTTTTTCTGTTCCTGCAGCTCATCAAAGTCGATGGCGGAGCCGTAGTGGTCCCAGAATTCCGAGAGCAGCGACGAGCGGATGGCGCGCTCCACGGACCACTGGCGGGCGGGATTCACCGTCACCATGATGCGGTAACCCACCTGCCACGGCTGGCCGGCAACCTGCGGGCTGACCAATTGGGTGGCGGGAAGGACCGTGAGCTCGCCGGCGACGTCGACGGAGATCTCTGGGGCTTTAATGGCGTGCTGCGAAATCTCTTTGACGCGGCTCGTAATCTCCGGCAGGGACTCGCCCTCATGCACTGGGACATTGATATTGACCACCGCGCGGGACCATTCCTTGGAATAGTTGGTCACCACGCCGGCGGAGCTATTGGGGATGGTCACCAACTCACCGCTAGGGGTGCGCACCTTCGTGGTGCGCAGGGTCAGCGTCACCACATCGCCTTCTACCCCAGGAATGCCGGCAAAGGAGACGTAGTCTCCCACGCCGAACTGCTTTTCCGTGAGGATGAAAAATCCGGAGAGGAAATCCGAAATCACGGACTGGGCACCAAAACCAACCGCAGCAGACACTATCGTCGCGGGTACCGCAGCACCCAGCGCCGGAACTCCGAGATTAGTCAGCGCGGCCGCGACCAATAGGAAGTACGCCACCGCTTGGACGATGTAGACCAATGCGCCGGTCAGAGCCAACCGCGCCTTCGTGGATTCTTCTTGCTCATCCAAATTATGTTCGATAATCCGGATGGCTAGGCGCCCCATGCGGGGCAAAAGAATGCCGATAATCACGAATGCGATGAGCGGCAAGCCGTGGTCAACGATGAGGCCCCACAGCTCAAAAAAGAAATACCTCAAGTTCATGGTTCAAGGATATGGCACCTAGCTGAGAAATTGATGCCAGTTTTCTGCCAGAAGTAAGAAGGAAGGAGTCGGAAGATGGGGCATCGGCAAGCAGATGCCCCGGGGCCTAGTCGCGCGATTGGTAGCGGTCCATCAGGCGATCAATCAGCTCATCAGTAAGCTTGTCATCTTCCAAAATCGTATCGAGCAGCCGCTGGGATTCCTCGCTGGAGGTCTGCTCCTCTTCCTCATAGGAATCGCCGCTAAAGTCCACGCCAAAGTCCATGTCCTCGGACTCCGCTGGCGCCGAGCTGAACTGATCGACGTCTGATTCGAAGGACTGCAAAAACTCGCTGGCCTCTTCCGCCGCATCCTGGCGGCGCTTGCCGGAACGCACTTCCTTTTCGATGCGCCGCTGCAGCGCCTCTTCCATCTGCCGGTGGCGCCAGGAGCGCACGCGGTGTGGCTCCAGCTTGCGCCCGACCGCCCGGCTCTTGTTTTCTGCCTTCTTCGCCAGCACCTTGACCTGCGCGGCCGTATCATTAATCGGCGCCCACTCCTGGTTCGCGGGCACGCGCCACCCGGCCCAAATGCCCAGCAACGCCAAGAAAATAGAGACCAATGGCCCCACGATCATGCCAACGGCCAACATATCGAAGTGGTTTCCCACCAGCACGATTACCGCACAGGCAATGGCCGGGATCACCGTGGGCTGATTATCGCCAAAGACGGCGGGCTCGCGCCCCATGGCGATATCGCGAATCATGGAACCGCCTGTAGCGGTAAACACGCCCATCATGATGCACGGAATCGGCGGCAGACCATAGGTAATGGCCTTCACGGCACCGGTGCCGGCCCACAGGCCAGAGACCACGGCATCACCATGCGCCTGGATATAATCCCAGGTCTTTCCCTTAAAGTAGACAAAGCGCGCAATCAACGCGCCCGTAAACGCCAGGTAGAGGTACTCCGGCTCGCTCATCGCCGCCACGGTGCCGCGATTAATAAGCACATCGCGCACCATGCCCCCGCCCAGGGAAGAAAACATCGCAATGAAGAAAAACCCGATGATGTCATACCCGCGCTTGCGCGCAATGGTGCCGCCGATAATTCCCATCAGCAATACACCGCTGACATCGGACCAGCGATAGAGGGACTCAATGAGCGGATCTACTTCTGTCATGCCGTTTATTAGACTGCACTGCTCACCCACGCGCAATTCGCCTGCCCACATGCGCTGCGGTGCTACACTTTTCCTGTTCTAATGCCCCTTCTATCTCTTCCTACATTCCGCATGAAAAAGATTCTCTCTCTTGCCGGCATTCCTGCTGGTTGGGGGCTCGTCCACCCCCGCTGACGACGAGCCCAACTTCACCGATACCAGCCCGCACAGCACCGGTTCAGACAGCGGTGCGCTTGCCGATGCCGACGCCGATACCGATTCCGCGCCTTCCGCGACTGCCAAGCTTTCCAAGCCGCAGAAAGCGGAGAAAGACGATGATTCCGCACTCGCTGCGCAGGTAGGCGGTATGTGCGGCATTCGCGATTATGCACAAATCATCGCCGACGATGCCACCGATTGCGCCTTTGCCCTGGATATTTATAAGCATGCAGTGGATGCCACATACAGGCTCGAAACCCCTGATCCAACCGTTACTGCAGCCTGGCAGAGCGATATTACTGTGAAGAACCCGAGCTCTGGTGACAGCTACGATCTCCACTGCATCATGGCCACGAATCAAAAATCCGTCCATTGCAGGTCCCAAGAAGACGAAAATATCGGCACCCGCATCGAGCTGACCGCCAGGCCGATTTTCTCCGAGCGCGTGCGCACCGAATACTAAAAAGGAGGCGCCAGCATTGCTTGCCGACGCCTCCTTCTACCGTGGGGCCACCGGGGCTCGAACCCGGGACCGACGGATTATGAGTCCGGAGCTCTAACCGACTGAGCTATAGCCCCACACGGATGCCATGTCGTAAAATACGAAACTCCGCTCCCAAAAGATTAGTCAATAGCTCGCGAAAGACCAATTCTCAGCCCCTCATAAAATAACCCCAGTTGAGTGCGCGACGCCCAACCGTGGATGTCCGTGCTGCGACTGGAACCCACGTTAGAGCCTCAGCGAAGATGAATTCTGCCCCTCATAACCGAAGTGCTGATCGTCGTTACTAGATGTCCTTTCGATTTGTTGATTATTGGGTAGCAAGAAATTTGAGGCATTAAATCAAAAAAATTTATCCCCGCTCACGCGAGGAGCACGTGTTATTGAGAAAAAGCGAGGTTCCTAGCCCGGGCTCATCCCCGCTCACGCGGGGAGCACGATAAAGACGTATGGGAACGCCTAACCGGCAACGGCTCATCCCCGCTCACGCGGGGAGCACAACTTTATTCCAAGCCATGCCAACACCGCCTAGGGCTCATCCCCGCTCACGCGGGGAGCACTCCTTGGACATGCCCGGCTGGACACCACGATGATGGCTCATCCCCGCTCACGCGGGGAGCACAGACCCAAAGGTTTCAATGTCGATAATGTATCGGGCTCATCCCCGCTCACGCGGGGAGCACAGCCGCCGACGTCTTTGTGCTTGTCGCGTTGTGGGCTCATCCCCGCTCACGCGGGGAGCACGGGTGGTCTTTCGTATTTGGCGTGGTCGAGTTCGGCTCATCCCCGCTCACGCGGGGAGCACAGGTCTTGGTAGGCGGTGCCCTCGAGTTTCGCGGGCTCATCCCCGCTCACGCGGGGAGCACTTAAAGTTGCCGACGGCACCAACTCGATGATCGGGCTCATCCCCGCTCACGCGGGGAGCACAAACATCGCTTCCGCGAGAGCGTGAGTACGACGGGCTCATCCCCGCTCACGCGGGGAGCACGTTTACCCCCGTAGCGTTAATCGCCCCGGCTGGGGCTCATCCCCGCTCACGCGGGGAGCACCCATCAAGGAATGCCATTGTGCGCCAGAGGTTGGGCTCATCCCCGCTCACGCGGGGAGCACAAAGCGTCAAACAAAACATCAAAAACGGCGCTGGGCTCATCCCCGCTCACGCGGGGAGCACTCTTAGGGCGTAGCTTGTCCCAGTTCATAACGGGGCTCATCCCCGCTCACGCGGGGAGCACGTACTGGGTTTGAAATTCGCCAATGACTAGCTGTGGCTCATCCCCGCTCACGCGGGGAGCACAGTACAACGAGTTGGGTGTTCGGGAGGGCGATGGGCTCATCCCCGCTCACGCGGGGAGCACGCCGTACAGTTGCCGTCGCCGCACTGGTAGAGGGGCTCATCCCCGCTCACGCGGGGAGCACTAGTTTATCCACGGGAAGTCGAACCGTAGTCCGGGCTCATCCCCGCTCACGCGGGGAGCACTGGTAGTTGTATTCTTCGTGGCTGGTGGCGTTGGGCTCATCCCCGCTCACGCGGGGAGCACCTTCGCTTCTCCGGGGGTCATCGGGGTCATTGGGGCTCATCCCCGCTCACGCGGGGAGCACTGCTGAACAGCAGAAATTCGAGCCCTAACCGCATTTTACATACGACTTGTATTTTGGGGAAAGCTACTCTCGAAGCTCCACGCGGCCTAATATCCTCCCTTCTGTTTCTTATAAGAAATACGGTTACGTCGGGCTTGAGACCATCCAGTCCTTCGCTGTGGTTGCTTAGACTTAGCCGGTCGCGTCATCAAGGTAATCCCGTCAAAATCCGTAGGTTCCCAATGATGTCGGTGAGCCTTGAACTCCATTCCCTGCTCATTCGCGGCTGACTACACCAAAAGTGCGCGGCCATCTTTACAAAGCTCGGTTGTACGTTCCCAGAGCAGATCACGAATACGAGCAGAGGGACGTCCCACGAATACACCGGGAGTCAGTTCAATGAGCCACTTGGACAGATCGCCGCGTAGTCCAGCGGGACAAGCAGTAATAACCAGCACCATCATGACAACGTTTCCTCTTCTGCCCAGTTAAGACCAGAAGCGATGACTTCAAGTTCACTCCACAGCATTAACTCGGCATCACTGACAAGCTCGTCATCTGGTACATCAAAAAGTGCTTTAAGGTCTTGAACCATCCGCGGCATGAGGCGGCGTGAGACAACTTTATCCCGCACGAAACGACGCACTTCCACAGAGGGATTACCCTGTTGTGCTGCGACAGCATCAAATGCCGCTGGAATAGAAATCTCTGCTTTGTAGAGGTCAGCAATGTCGTAGACGAATGACCTATCGGTGCCTGTATGCACTATCCCTAAGGCAGGGATGAAACCAAGCGCTGCAACGACAGCATGAGCAACTCCATATAGCGCGGCGCTGCCTGCAGTCAGAGCCTGGTTAATTGGGTCAGAAGAATCGAAATCATTGGGATCATAAGACCGCCGATTCCAATAGACTCCAGTACGCTCGGCTTCAGCCGCATAAATCCGCTTCATGCGTGCGCCTTCGCGGCCACGCAGCTGGGACATCGTCAACTGAGAAACGTCTTCTCCTGGAAACCGCATGGCATACATTCTGCGAGCCACGTCCAAACGCTTCCGCTGGTGAGACACTACCTGCGCATGAATTTCAGCCATGCGGGACGATTTCGCTGGTGGCCGACCGTGCGCATAGTACCGAACGCCGCGCTCACCTACCCAGAGGGTGGTAACCCCGGCATCGCCAAGCAAAGCCATGCCCGCGTAAGTAATCCTCGTTCCTGGACCAAGCAGCAGTGCCGCCAGCTGTGTGGCTGGCACATGTGCGACGCCGCGCTGGTCCGTGATCGTTAGAGAATTACCATCTCGATTGATCACGCAGCGCTCGGCGTACAAGAAACTGATTCGGTCTCCCATCCGGGACAAAGCTTGGCGGGTGACAGGGACTTCGCTCGGATTTGACATCAGGACCCCATCGGCCGAGCTAGAGTCATTAAGCCACAACCATAACCACGAGCTCTTCCTATCCCATGAGTAAGGGTGTGCCGAAGAGCCTCAGAATCTTTGACCTCCAAGGTTCCGCGGTATCGGGCTGTGGCGATACGCACACGCCTATTGCCATTTCCTTTCCGGAAATCCAACGTTTTTCGCTCAATAATCGCGGTTTCTTCTTCAACGGACCACCGAGAACGCTCATCATCGCTGACATCATCCCCTGCTCGGGGGGCTAGTTCAAATCCGGCATTTTCTGCTCGACGATACAACCACTCCAGCTGGTGTTCCACGGACACATGAGCCTTCACTTTGCCTCGCTTGCCTTCATTAGCCTGCGAATACGTTGGGTTGGCTACCAGCTCAAAGATCCATCTTTGCCCCTTAGTAAAGGAATTAAGCAGCCGGTCATACTCAACCGATTGTCCCGGCCTTGTATCCCACCCTGCTTGTTCCACAATCACATGGTCAGTCGGTTTTTCAGGCCCCACCACGTAGAGGGAATGGTGATGCGCACCTTCATCAAGGCGCCATAAAATACGCCCGGATTCTTGATCCATGTCTGGTGGAAATGACGCGGCAACTGCAGCGTGCATTGCTTGTGGATTAGCAAGCAACTTTCGCCCTTGACGCCGCTGAGGATTGATAAGAATTTTGGTTAACGTACTCATACATTCATCACCGCCTCCAAAAACGGATCCGGGCGCCGCTCGGCGCTATCTAAGGGGTTGTCCACATTCGCAAACTCCTTTTGCACCACGGTGCGCCATGAATACTTGCGGTGCTGCGGATCAAAAGAGTTCGGTACATCCTGGCAAGCCACGCCGGATTCTCCTGGGAGGGAGTCCCGGTAAATCGGCAGCGATACTTCCCCACCACTTGATTTCATATACTCCTTGGTGGCGTGCCACGTGTCGTGCTCTTGTAATGCCGTAACCGCAGGCTTTTCAACCACACCAAGCACCACATTGGGCGGAGCCGGGCACGAACGTCGGCCCAAATAGAGCGGAAATACCGGTCGGTTTAGATTCTCCGCAAAACTCTCGAGTTGCTCGCGATCCTCACTTTCGATTGCCGCAACGAATGCGGCATCTGATAGGAAATAGCGGGTGATGAGCTTTGCGGATGCCTGCGGATCCTTTTGCCAGTTTTGCGCGGTTTGATAATCCCGCAAAAGGCTACCGGATTGATCGACGCGCACCGCGAACTTGAGTCCAGCCAAGTCAGCCATATCTTCATCACGCCTGCGTCCTTCAGCTGCGACTAGCATGCCAAGAACTCCTGACTTTGAGGGCAAGGACGAAGTTGCACGGGTAGCGTAGCGAGATTCCGTTCCCCAAGACTGCATCGGCCCTTTAAGCAGCAACAACAATGATGCTGTCATCGTTTTAAGCCTCCTACTCCGAAAGCGCGGAAGACAAACGCTGCGAAAGCTCTGGCAGCGTCACTTCGTCAGCGATTTGTGCGAAAGCCTGACGGGCCTCGCTCAACCCAACCACAAAGGCTGCCCTAGGCTGCAGCCCGTAGTTTTCTTCAAACTCGGCTTCTTCTTTCGCCAATGCTTCGGCACCGGCGACGCGCAAGCTCTGACCGGTGGTTGGCTCTACTGGTTCTTCGAAGGCAGTAACCAAGCTAACCGGGCGGGTATCGCGAACCGCAATATAGATGAGCTCAGGCATTGTTTGATTGGCGAAGGTATTGATTTTGCCCGTGGGCATGGACTTGATGAATGCATCAACGAAGTTCACTGCGGCTTGCTTTGCGTTTTCTGCCGAGTCGAGATTTCGCGTCAGTCCATCTAGGTTCACCGTGGCATAGCGGTACAAGGTAGAAGACATCATTTGTACAGTGCCAATCATGCCCGCACCAGTTTCTTCGCCTTCCTCGGCCAAGTCATCGACCGCGGTGAAATAGTCGAATTCAGGCGCACTGGCATGGATTCCCAGTGCATGCGCAACCTGTACTGCGGCATCGACGTTATACGCAGCATCATCGGCAACCATGCGCCCAAACAACGCCATATCTACCGAGTGCTGGGTATCAAGGATCTCCAGAGCGTCCTTCTTCTTAATCTTTTCACCATCGGCCGCAATAATCGCCTCTGCGGCACGTTCAATCTGGTGTGGGCTCAAGAACAACAAGTATTTGGTCTGCGGATACTGCGCTGCTGCTAGTTCTTCTTCGGTGGTTTCCTCAGAATCTTTCAGCGCCTTGATGCGCTTTGCATCCACTTCCGTCTTAATTCCCGCAGATTCGAAGAGCTTAGCAACTGCCTTTTGAGCTCGCTCTGCATCCCATCCTTCGTGTCCTTGAACCTTACGCGCGATCTTCTCTGGAAGCCGCTTCGAGCGATCTCCCAAAGATTCAGCATCGATTTCAGATTCAAAGTACTTGCGGATTGCACGCTTCCATGCCTGCGAAGAGACTCGCTGACGTGGTACACCACCGTAAACGGCAGACTTAGGAGCACCGGTGTCATCACGGTTGATCAGGGAAGGAGGAAGGGTCTGTAGTGCGTGAATATCGATGGTCAAAGCCATTGCGAAAATTCCTTTCTAAAATATGAAAATTGATTTTAAGAAGCCGGTTCGGTCTGGTCAGACGCATAAGAACCGAAAGCAAAGTCGCGTGCCCATTTCAGTAGCACGCCTTGTCGCTGTGTATGCACTTTTTGAGTAGTACTTTTGCTACCCAGAACCCGCAGGTCCTGTGCAAATACGCCGTAGTCAAACCCCAAATTTTCCCCGCGCAATAGCGTTACCAAAGAACGAATATGTATTAGACGGGAAGCCTCATCTGGGGATACGAGCATCGCATCAAACCGCGGTTTAGTGGATTGTGACTGACTGCGCGCATAGAAACGGCCGCAGGCACGTGCGAAGCTTTGGCCTTTAATATGGGCTTCAGTGCTGGCGCTTTGTAGATGAATGCCTAGCATCGTCATAGCCTGAAAGGCCGCGAGCTCTGAGGCGGATGGTGTGGCGCCCTTACCCAGCTCTTGTCCGCTCAATGCAGGCTCCAA
This sequence comes from Corynebacterium sp. KPL2680, assembly GCF_040225675.1. Classification (NCBI taxonomy): domain Bacteria; kingdom Bacillati; phylum Actinomycetota; class Actinomycetes; order Mycobacteriales; family Corynebacteriaceae; genus Corynebacterium; species Corynebacterium sp. KPL2680. The sequence continues at coordinate 121,332 of NZ_JBEHFM010000002.1, read as the reverse complement.
TAAAAGAAGAACCTCTTCAAACGCCACGGGATGTTGTTCAAGACGGACCGCAGAATATTTTCGCAAATGGGCTAGGGCTGCACGCGCCCGCGCTTGTTTAGTGTGCTGTGGCGAATGCAAATAATCATTCTGCAGTGCCTCTGCGGTACGCGCCACGGAGGTTCGCAATCGCGGACCTGCGTACTCCGCAGTAGTGTCTGCCTGTGGATGACTGGTGTCATGCATGGGCAACGCCTTCCTTCATAAGTGAGCTAGGATTCTGATTTCGTGTGGACTTGCCTGTTAACGGCAGATTTTTATCAAAACGCCACTGTAGCTGCTGGAAAAGGGACCCAGCTGAGACGATTCGACCCTTTCCGTCTTCTCCGGCGTCTACTTCCCTGCCGATGATCGCCTTCATCCCGGCGCCGCGCAGAAGTTCCATTGCGTGGGAGACAGCTACGGTTCGAACACGTTCTTGCCAGTTGATTTGAGCGCTGTCTGCATTTTCAACAGAGGTAGTCTGCATCCACGCAATAAAATCCGGCTCCAACTGGGCATAAAACCTGTCCTCAGACTTAACCCCAAATTCATACTCATCGCCCGCTGCTACCCGCAGTTGGCCTTCAAACCAGCCCAAGCTCGCAGCTGTTTCATAGGTCTTTTGGGCGGCAGTGCGGACAGCGTTCCGCGCTTGCCTGCCAAGATCATCTTCGCGCAAAACCACTAAGGGAAGCCCAATCGTGGTGCTAAAAGTGGTGGCTACTGAAGATTTCTTCGGTCCGTATTCCATCGACACCAAAGCAATATCAAAGGTGCTTTGGTTGAGGTACCCATCAACGTCAAGCGCAGCGAGATTGCTGAGATTGGATGGCCGTTTCAGAGCTTTTGCCTTTTTCTGGTCGAACCCTGGATCGTCTTCGACGGCCACCAACGCATCGAGTGCGCGCCACATGGTCTGAGTAGGGTCGTAGGGACGCGCGTAGTAAGCATCTTGGCCGACCTTCGACTGCTTGGGATTATACTGATACGGCGTCATGGGATCATCCATGACATTCTTTCCGTTATCCGGAATGCGATCACCGTTTGATACGAGGACGCGAGTCACTTGGCCTTCTTCAGTCACGAGGCGCACTCGCCGTGCCTGCCACGTTGCCAAATCGGCCGCACCTTGAGGCACAGCACCAAGCTTGTCATCCGAGCCACGGCGTTGCGCAGCGGTATCAGGCTCTCTTTCCCATACCGGTTTATCCAGTTCAATTGGGTTTGTTCCCTGCTCCGTCATAACAGCTGTCATGGGAGTGTTCAGCAAAAGCGTTTCTAGGAGTCCCTCAGTTCCAAGCACCAAAGTTCCACCCGTTCGGCCAGTCCAACCTGTGCCAATAGGAAAACCTTTTCCGTCTTTTACTCGGGGGTCCCCTACTACACCGGTTTTAATACCGGCGTAATCATAAGCTTGCAAGTGAACAAGCCAACGGGCTGCCTCAGCCAAGGAAATCGCTTGCCGGCCTTTAGCTGTACGCATGGTGAAGTGATCATCAGCCGCTTCCGGAACGATGTGAACTATGGGTCGTGTTTCCCCTTTGTTCGAGTGAAGATCCGCTACCTGCATGAAGGGAACGGTCTCAGAGAGCAAATCGAATCGATCGGTAAAGGCATCAAGATAATCTAGAACAACTTGGTCCCGCTTGGTATGGCATAATTCATCGCGCTTTTCTGCGAACCATTCGCCCCAATCAAAGCTGGCACGTTTCCGCCTTCCGCCTGCTAGTTCCGCCAACTCTTGCGCATGAGCGCGCCAAAATATGGCTAATAGCAGTCTTATGACCGCATAATCTTGGGTTGGTGAGTCTCCCACAATTTTGCGGGCATCATCCTGTCCGGAAAATATGTCCCGGATGCTCAACGCCTTGCGATTGTCCGCACTGTCCATGCACAAAATCCATGGCTCATCGAGCAGATTAAAGGTTTCTGTATCAGTCATTATCTTTCGCCTCCTTTCTTTCTAACGAATTGTTGGTTGATATGGCTACCCCTAGTAAAAGGTGGTGCTCGCAGCCTATCTAGCACCTTGGACATATCACTCACGCCCATCACTCATAATTTCGATGCCCAGTTGGCTCGTATATCGCAAAACAAAGCGCCCTACCTGCGCCTCTGCCCCATCATTTAGCGGCAGCGCCAGTTGTCCCCGCAGTAAGTAGTGTGAGCCCCACTCGGCCGGGGTTGCTCTCTCGAGGTCATCGACTACCGCATTAAAGTCCAAGTCATAGCAGGTCATTCGCACAGGTAGCCGTACTGTACTAGACGCTAAATGGAAAGCCAGACCATACGGAATATCCGCAGCCTCGATGACTTCTTCATCCCAGCCCCACGGTCGATAGCCGTAATCAGTCTCGATGATGGGGATCACCTCAACGCTGGGCTCTGCGTCACGAACTTGGGCCGCACCTTTGATCTCGGCATCCTCTGCCGAATCATCCTGTAGTCGTGCAAATAGTGCGTCGAGGCCATTGGTGCTCCACGGATCCGGCAATCGAAACGTTGAGGACGCTGAATGCGCTGTCGATTCGTCAAAGTCACGCTTCGCGGTGGCGTCTTCCCAAGATTCTTCCCAGGCCTCTGGAGGCTTAAAGTTGCGATCATATGCAACTGCTACAAGCGGAGCGATGTCATCCGGCCGGCGAATCCTACTTGGCAAGGCTGCATACGTTGATAGCAATATTGCTCGGCCGTATATGGCCTCGGCACCTGATTCAAATTCCGGGACTGGTGAGGAAGCGTCTATCCCGCGAATAACAACCTTTGGCTCCCGCAATTTTTCGGGTCGATCGCTGGAAGGACGTGCGTGACGGTGCAGCCTCCCGATGCGCTGAATGAGCAAATCCATGGGTGCAATATCAGTAATCAGAGCATCGGCATCAATATCCAAGCTCTGCTCCGCTGCCTGAGTGGCCACCACAATCTTTTGCTTCGGCCGGCCTGCTCCCCTGTGGGCATCCGGGCCAAGTTGGCGCCGTAATGAATCCTCTTTTTCCACGCGCTCCCAAGCCACAAATCCCGCATGATGAAGCTCTACGCAATCGCCGTAGCTTTCGGCAAGTTCCGAATACGCTGCCTGGGCTCGTGCGATAGTATTGCAAATAATAAGAACGCACCCGCCATCTACGAGCCATTCCTCGATAAGTTCTTGCAGTGAATCTTCGCTTTCTGCAAGGAAATCAATGGTGGCTTCAAGATTTGTTGGAGAAGCAGGGACGTCTAGAGAACGAATTTTGTCTTCTGTCGCCACAGTAATTAACGGGTATCCAGTCGGCTCCTTCTCCGGCCATTGACCGTCAGAGTATGCGCTTACCAATGCGCGCCGCTTGTCCGCCGGCAACGTGGCTGACATAACGATGACGCTGGCACCATAAAATCCTAGCCATTCGATGGCACTTCGCAGGTAATCCGAGGAATACACATCAAAAGAATGCACCTCATCAAAAATGACTACTTTGCCTGCCAGGCCGACATGTCTCAGCATGGAAAATCGTTGCTGTAGTGCCATCATGAGCACTTGGTCAACGGTACCCACCACGAAATTGGAAAGAATGCCGAGCCGCCGACCGGACATCCACTGCGATGCAACAACGTTGCCGCCTTCTTCTTCATAACGGTTGATTCCCGTAAATTTTAAATCCGTATAAGGCTTGGCCAATGCATTTTTGGAATGGGCGAGGTACATCGATCGAACCGAATCTGTCGTTACATTTCGACTCCATTCGATGGTCCTTTGCAATAGGCCATTCGCGGTGGCCATGGTCGGAGCGGCAAAAAAGATTCCTTGTGCCCCACTACGCGCCGCAAGCACTTCCGCCGCCGCTAAGGCAGCTTCAGTCTTACCTACGCCTGTTTCGGCTTCCAGGACTATGAGCGCTGGCTCATTGATCGCTCTGGCAGCCTCCACCATTTCCTGTTGTACTTGCCGTGCTTTAAACTCTGCAGGCCACCCAAACGATTGCCGGAATTGCTCGTCGATGTCCTGATGCAATCGAGTTTCCGGTTCCCAGGGTGAGGTCAAGTCAATCAGCTCTGCAGCCCTTGTCACTCGGTCTAGTTGAGTTCCCTCCACGCGCAAGCTGAAAGCCTTTTCATTGGAAGCAATCCAGTCCGCCATAACCACTAAGCCGGTAAGCATTTGCGCGGCTGCGGGCGAGACTTTCGGCAGCTTGGCAAAGACCTGCGCAAGCTCATTTTCCCCACAGAGTTTCGCCATGGCATCAAGAAGTTCGCCATGAACCATTCGCCACCCCGAAGGATAATCTTGAATCAATTCTCGGACCGCTTTATTCGGCCCGCTTGCAGCACCATGATGAGCATTGACAACCGCGGCCACAGAGTTAGCCTTTGGCAGGGTAAGTCCCTGTTCTTCAAGCCAGATCGCTAAAATTTCACCAGAGGCAATGCCATGCGGAAGCTTGGACATATTCGCCTCTGAGGCGCTCAATTCGATATCCAGTCCCGCGTCGCTAACGGCGTGGGCCAAATGCGCAACCTCACTGCGGCCAAGAAGAAGCCGCTGGAAAGTTTTAACCCCCTTTCCAACATCATGGGACCCAGCAAGAAAGACGTAGAGAACTTCTATATCCGTCTCTGAGACACGCAACTCGGCTTTCAGGAACTCTTTTACCGAACGAGAAAGCCAAGTGTTATACACCAGGGATGCAGCACACGCGGAATCAACCATATGTTGCGGCAGGTTGAGGTAATCAACGCCATCACCTGATTTCGCCCACAAGCTCCGCGCCTGCTGGCTACGTTGACCAGCCCAACCATCTGCACGAGTGCAAAAATCCACTGTCTTCGCTGGCAATTTCATGGTTCTATCTCCAGTACAGCCTTCACCAAATCCAACTTCTATGGTGAACTTGAGTTATTAACTAATGATTCACAAATATATATCGTCTAGCACTGACGTGTTGCAATTTTTGAAATGAACCTAAAATCTGCATCAATTTTTGCGGTAAGATTACAGGAGGCGAAACGCCAAACTCCCAGCTAACGCTGGGATGAGCCCACGTCAGTGCTCATTTGAATAGTCAATTGACTAGTTCCCCGCGTCAGCGGGGATTATTTTCTATCTCCATCCTTGCGGTGGGTTGAGCACACCAGCCGATCCAAGCGCTACCCCAAGGTACTTCCGTCCGAAGGAGCGCCCACTCCCCCGGCGCGGGTTGAGTAGGCCTGCGGCGCACACTTGAGCCGTACCACCTTTTCTTAGCGCGTCCTTTCACTTCTTAGGTCGCTGACCTCGAAAAACACCGTAAGCAATTCTGAGTACAATCGGCGGCTGTACTTACCGCTAGTACGAAAAGCACTTTAGAAAAGGAGTAATCATGGATACCCTCTACACCACCGAAGCACTCGCTACCGGTGCAGGCCGCGATGGCCGCGCCGTGGTGCACAATTCTGACCTTGACTTCAAGATGGCCACCCCAAAGGAAATGGGCGGCGATGGCAATGGCGCCAACCCAGAGCAGCTCTTCGCCGCTGGTTATGCCGCGTGCTTCCACTCTGCCCTGCAGGCGGTAGCTCGCAGCGAGAAGACTGAGTTGGGCGATTCCTCCGTGGGCGCCCGCGTGTCCATTGGCAAGGAGGGCGAAGGCTTCAAGCTCGCCGTTGAGCTCGAGGTCATCATCCCCGCCCAGGAACACGACAAGGCACAAGAGCTTGCCGATGCCGCCCACCAGGTCTGCCCCTACTCCAACGCCACCCGCGGCAATATTGACGTCAACGTCACCGTCGCGCAGGACTAAGCAAGACTAGTACAGTCTCTTAGTCCTCGGCCCGCAAGGGCCACCATGCGCGGGTGGATCCACTGATTCGAATAAGTGAGTCAAACTACGCTGCATGTGTCCGGCGTAGCTGGCAAAATCGAATCATGTCTGTTGAAGCTCGCGCCCTTTCACTGCGGCGGTTATTACATGATTCCGCGGCAGTGCGGCTGCTGGCGGCCGATAATGCCCCGGTGATTCTGGCACTTATTGCTGAGTATTTTCCCCGCGGCACTCGGGCGCGGCCGGCGGCAGAAGTATATGAGCTGATGGTCACCGATTTCGAGGTGCTCGCCAGTGAATTCTCAATGCCGCGCACACCGCAAAGCTATTGCAATGATTGGGTAAAAGCTGGTTGGCTAGTCCGCAAATCTGGCAGGAGCTCACGCGGGGAAACCTTGGAGCCAAGCGAGGAAGCGCTGTCCGCGCTCGAGGCCGTTGAGCGTTGGGAAACGCCGGTTACTACGGTCACGGCATCGCGCGTGGAATCTATCGGCTCGGCTCTGCAGCGCTTGGCGCGAGATACAAATGAGGATATTTCGAGCCGCGTCGCCAGCTTAGAGGCGGAGCGAGACCGCATTGACCGCGAAATTGAAAAGGCACATTTAGGGCAGTTTGAAAGGCTGACTGCGGCAGAGACGCAGGAGCGCGTCCAAGACGTGCTGAACATGGCCATGGCGGTGCCAAGCGATTTCGCCAGGGTGCGCCATGAGCTTGAAGCCCTCAATCACCGGTTGCGTCGCCAGCTTTTGGATCCAGAAGGTTACCGCGGCGAAGTGCTCGAGGAAATCTTCAGCGGTGTAGACCACATCGCGGAATCGGACGCGGGGCGCAGCTTCCGCGGATTCTATTCCTACCTCATGGATAGAGAACGCAGCGCGTGGCTGGACCAGTGGATTAGCCAAGTTTTAGAAAGCGAGGTCGGCCAAGAGCTAGCGCCAGAAAACCGTCGTCATCTGCGGAATCTCTTCCGCGATATGGAAGAAACGAGCTTCGAGGTCAATCAAACGATGACTGGCCTGGCACGCAGCTTGCGCAACTATGTCTCTTCGGAACAATTTGCAGAAGACCGGCGCATGATTGAGCTACTGCGTGAGGCGCGAGGCATGGCCATTGATGCAGCGCAGGCATCGGAGCTGAAAGCCTTTCACCGCATGGAAACACCCCTGCAGCGCATCGGCATGTCCATTCATTCCGTATCGCGCATCCACTTGGCCAACCCGGGTCGGGAGGTCGTGGAGGAAGCACCGGAAGCCTTCCAGCCGGGACAGGAGAATGCGGAGGCGTTGTATGAGCTGGTGCGCGAATCAGAAATTGATTTTGAGGAATTGCATGGGGCGATTCGCGGGGCCGTCGGCAAGGCGGGTCCGTGCACGATTGGCCAAGTATTGCAGGCGTACCCGCCCACGCAGGGCCTGGCCAGCGTCGTGGGATTGGTACACATTGCGGACCAGCACCCACTACCGGCGCTGCATGATGCGCACGAGAAGGTCACCTGGACCGAAGAAGATGGGACCATTCGCGCGGCGTATATCCCTACTATGTATTTCGATAGCACCACCGTTGAGGAGTTGTAGTGAGCGCTACTGATAATCACCGCGTCGATTCGGCGCATGAGCCCCCGCTGTGGGAAAGCGATAAAGGATCGCTGACCTATAACTCGCGCCGCGCGTTGGTGCAGCTGTTGAAGGGGCCGCTCGTGCGTGCGCACAAGGAACCTGTCTTATGGTCCGCCATCATCTCGGACGAAGACAACCTGCGCGCCCGCCTGCATGAGGTATTCCTCGAGCTGGTCGTCGATGAAGCAGAAGGGTTTGCGTTTACCCGGATGGTAGAAGAGGAAACGCTGCCCATTCCGCAGGTGCTGCGCACGGATAAGCTCAAGCACATCGATACCGCCATCCTGCTGAACCTGCGCCAGGAACTTGGTTTAGCGCTGCCCGGTGAACGCGTGATTGTGGATGTAGAAGACCTCCGGGAGGGAATTGGTTACGTACGCGCGGTTGATAACCGCGATGAAGCCGGGTTCAATAACCGCTTCAATGCGGCGATTAAACGCATCCGCAATGAATACTCTCTGCTCAGCGCCACCGAGACAGAGGGGCGCTACGAGGTTTCACCCGTCTTGCGCCAGCTTTTCGATGCCGCCACGGTCACCGCCATCCGGGATGAATACGCCCGCCTCGCAGAAGCCGAGAGCGACCAGGAGGAGGCTTCCGATGACTAACCTGTATCCAGGCCAATTCCGCATCAGCCGTATCCAGCTCATTAACTGGGGTACTTTTCACGGCTATTTTTCCATCCCGGTAGCCCGCAAGGGCTTCCTCATCACCGGCGGATCCGGTTCGGGCAAGTCCACGCTGCTTGATGCGATGTCGGCAGTATTGGTGCCGCAGAAGGACCTCAAGTTCAACGCGGCATCGCAGCAGGACCTCGGTCGGCATAATGGGCGCAACCTCGTCTCCTATATTCGCGGGGCGTGGCGGCAGCAAGAAAATGCGCACACGGGTGAAATCGCCCCGGAGTATTTGCGTGAGGGCGCAACAAACTCGGTGGTGGCGTTGACCTACGATAATGGGTCTGGCACGCAGCACACCCTCATCGCCATCTTCCGCCTCAACGGCGGTGAAAATTCGGTGAGCCAGATTAAAAGGCTCTATGGGGTGGTGCAGGGAGATGAGGACATCGATAAGCTCAGCCCCCTACTCACCCGCAGCCTGGATACCCGCAAGATTAAGGCCATGTACAAGGGGCCGGGAGCGTCATTTACGCCGACGTACACCACGTTTGCGGATCGCTTCCGCAAACGCCTGGGCATCAAGAGCGAGCAGGGGCAGGTTCTGCTGCACCGCACGCAGTCTGCCAAGTCTCTCTCCAGCCTGGACCAGCTCTTCCGGGACTATATGCTCGATACGCCGTCTACCTTCGAGCGGGCGGAGGAGTCGGTGGAGCAATTCGAAGATTTGCGCCAGGCATACCTGCGGGTAGAGGACGTCAAGGCCCAGATTGAGACGCTGGCACCCCTGCCCCAATTGCACTCCCAACGCACCACCGCAGAGGCTGATAAGCACAAGGCCGAGGCGATGAATGAGGCGCTGCCGGCGGTGCGCGCCCGCTTGGTGGCAGAAGAACTGGACTATCGCATCCGCGTGCTGACCGCCCAGCAGGCAGAGGCGCACTCTGCGGCCGAGGCGCTCGAAGCGGAGGTCACGCACCTTGACGATGCCGAGCGCCGCGCCGCCGTAGCCGTCTCCCAACTCAGTGCCGGCGAGCTGGCCGCCCTAGAAGCCAAAATTGAAACCGCGGAGAAGGAAATTGAGCACCGCTCCAAGGAGTTCCACCACCTTGCCGCTGCCGCCGACCAGTGGACCGATCACTTTGAGCTCAGCCCGCACGGCTTCGCCGAGCTGCAAGCAAATGCCCGCCTGCGCATCGCGGACTTCGAGGCTGACTCGGCCCAGCTTACTGAGCAGCAGCAAGAAGCCGGCGTGGCCGCCCGCGATGCCGCGACAGCATCCGCGTCCTTAGAAAGTGAGCTGCACTCATTTAGCTCGCGGCGCACCAATATTGATAAGGCCCTCGTAGAGCTGCGCACCCAACTCGCGCAAGATACTGGCTACGCCGAATCGGAGCTTCCCTTCGCTGGCGAGCTACTGGATATTGCCCCGCAGCAGGCGGAGTGGGAGCCGGTGATCCAAAAATTGTTACACGGATTCGCCGCCACCCTGCTCGTTCCGGAAACCGCGCGGGAAGCCATTAACCAGTGGGTCAATTCTCGCAATGTGGGCACCCGGCTCGAGTACCGCACTATCCCGGAGTTTGCACCGGCGCCCGCGCCCGCGCGCAGCCCGCAACAGCTCATCCACAAATTGGAGTTCCAGGATCACCCCATGACGCCGTGGGTGCGCCACCATATTTCGAGCCGTTTTAACTACGAATGCGTCAGCTCGGTGGCCGCACTCGAACAAGTAACCAAGACCCCGGCCGTCACGCGCGATGGCTTGGAAAGCCGGCCCAAGGATAAAGATGGCTCGACGCTTTTTATCAAGGATGATCGCACGCGTTATAAAGGCACGCGGTGGTACCGAGTAGGTTCCACCAATACCGCCAAGATTGAGCTCCTGCGTTCCCAATTGAATGAAGCGAAAGCCACTGCTCGTGCCATGGCCAAACAGGTCCACGAGCTCAACCGGAAGATGGATATCCTGCGCACGCAGCGCGATAAAGCGCAGCGCGTACTGGAGACTAAATTCCAGGATATTGATACCGCTTCCGCTGAGGCGCGCAAACGCGATTTGCAAGAACAGTATGATTCTTTAGCTTCCTCCCCAGAAGCGCAGGCCTTAGCCACAGCACACGAACAGGCAAAGGAAAAACTCACCGCCGCCCGCGCCCAACTGAACGAAGCACAAAAACACCTCGGCAACGTGGAAGGCGAGCTGAACCGCTCCACCCAGCGGCGCCAAAGCATCGGAACAGTGCCCACGGTGGCGGATCAGGGTATCGCCAAGGCGGTCGAAGAGGCCCTGCACAAGGGCAGAAGAAAACTCACCATCGATGACATCGATGCCCGGCGCGATGAGGTGCAGGCCAGCCTGCAAGAAACCACGCGCAGGGCCGCGCGCTGCATCGAGGAGACGAATGTCAAGATTGTCTCCGTCCTCCACAAATACCTATCGCAGTGGCCGGCGGAAGCGGCGGATTTGGAGCCACAGGCGAGCTTCGCCGGCGAGGGTATGGAAAAGTTGAAATTCCTGCGCGCGGACCGCTTGGCGGATTTTCGCGCTCAGTTCTTGGAGCTGCTCAATGGCACGACGGTGCAAAACCTATCGCACCTCGCCTCTTCGCTTCGCCATGCCCGTAGCGATATCGAACAGCGCATGGAGTTTATTAATAAGTCACTGGAGCGCACGCCCTTCAATGGGGACCGCACCCTGCGCATTGATGTGAAGGATGCCAGGGGCCAGGTCGTGCAAGATTTCCAGCGGGATCTCGATGCCGCAACGTCCCATAGTTTGGCGGAGATTAGCGCCGATGAGCCCGAAGCTGCGGTAGCGCGCTACCACGCCCTGGACAAGATTCTCAGCCGCTTGGGCTCGTCTGAGCCAGAGGATATTCGGTGGCGCAACCTGGTCCTCGATACCCGCAAGCATGTCAGCTTCATCGGCCGCGAGTGCTATCCCAATGGCACGACCGCCAATACTTATCAGGATTCCGCCTCTCTTTCCGGCGGCCAGGCCCAAAAGCTGGTGTTCTTCTGCTTGGCTGCGGCGCTGCGCTTCCGCCTGGCGGAGCCGGATCAGGACGTTCCCACCTACGGTTCCATCATTTTGGATGAGGCCTTTGATCGCGCCGACCCGGCCTTTACGCGCACCGCCATGTCCGTGTTTGCGTCCTTTGGTTTCCACATGATTTTGGCAACGCCATTCAAACTCATCCAGACGCTATCGCCGTACGTGGATGGCACCATCGTGGTCAATTACGACGAGCCCATTATCCAGGGACGCCCGCAGGCGCGTACGGGCTATTCGCTTATCGATGCCACCTCCTACCCCCAGGAATCCCCGGAGTCCCCCAATGCGGATGCCTAGTGACCTGCACACACATGCGGAAAAATACCTGCGCAACCACTTTGCGGAGGCTTTGTCGACTCCCGATTCGCTGAGCATCGACTGGCCGCTGCACCCGCCTACGGCCGCCACCGCCGCGCGCGATGTCCCCGCCACCCAGGAGTTCATCCGCGCCTGGCAGCACTGGCCGCACCAAGAAGAGATCCACTACGAACAGCGCAATTGGTCCCGCACGGGCCTAGGCACCAATTCCGTTCCCACCCGCGCGGTCCTTACCGGTGCTCCCCGCATCGCCGCGGCCGCAGGCCTCAGCGCCGAATACTCCCGCGCGCTACAGCGCGCACACGACATCGCCGGGATCTTCCCCGACTCCCCTGCATTCGCCGACGCCGTGTACCGCACCTATGCCCAGTGGAAAGACCTTGACACATACGATCTGCGCTGCTTGGCACCATGCTTGACCTGGCTGCGCGCCCACCCGGACTCCGGCGAGTGGGAGCGCGCCGTTCCGGTCGAAGCTGTGGATGGCAAGTGGATAGGCACCCACCGCCGCCTGCTGCTCGCCCTGCTTTCGCCCTTCGGCATCACGGATTTGGGACTGCGCCGCACCGACGCCCGCCTGCGTCTGCGCTACCTCAACCACGCCCCTGCGCTGTCCGATATCGAGGTTCCCCTTTCCCAGGCTGCACAGCTCTTTCCCACCGCGCCCCCGCGCGTTCTCATCGTAGAAAACAAGCAGACCTTCCTAGCCCTGCCCCTGCTTTCCGATGCCGCCCCACCCACCATCGCCATCCTCGGTTCCGGCAATGCCGCCCGCCAACTTCACGCCCTTGCCTGGCTCCACGATGCCGAAATCACCTACTGGGGCGACCTTGACGCCGCCGGCTTCAGCATCCTCAACGGCGTGCGCGCCCACTTTCCCCACACGAAGTCTCTCCTTATGGATACCACCACCGTCACCGCGTTCCGCCACCTCGCGGTCCCCGATCCCGGCGACGGCTCCGCCATACTTAGCCACTTGACCACCGAAGAGCAGCGCGCCTACCGCCTCCTCTTCACCGAGGGCAAGCTACGCATTGAACAAGAACGGATTCCGTTCGCGCATGCCACTGACGTGATTCAATCTACGTTTCAACGCTAGGTTCTAGGTTGGGGAAATCTCATCAGAGGACGCAACCCATTGCGAACCCCCGTTTCGTGGTTTCCCGCTAATCGGCCAAACCTATTTGAGCTCCTCCGCCAGTAAAAGCCTCGGCCCCACCACTAGTTCATGAGCACACGTGGAAGCCCCAAATAAAGCTCTGGAGCCTATGCGGCTCCAGGCGACAACGTTCCGGTATCCGGCTCGTCGTAGTGTTAGCTTAACTGGTTTCGATGACACGTTTTAATGGAGAAAATGCCGCATCGCCTGGGTTTTACACCAACGGTCTACCACCGTCACGAGTATCTCCGTTCGATCTGGTGCCGTCTCCTTTTCTCAAGGCATCGCGGTCCACTCAATGTCCTCGAAGCCCCAGTCGGTGAAGTGGCAGGTGATGGTCTCGGTGGCATCGATAAGCGCGTGCTCCATTGTCTCTTCATCGTCACCAGTAACGGAGAGCTCGAGTATCACTGAAGTATCTTCTTCGTCCAATAGCTCCACATCCAACGGGCCACCATCATCGAGGCCCGACTCAAAGCGCGCAACCCAATTATCGCCGCCAAAGAAACCGGAATCATTTAAGGCGTACTTTTCCTCCAAGTCCCATATGGCTTCAATAATGTCCCAGTTGCCGGTAATCGCAGCGGACAGCTCGGCGTCACGCCCGTACAGCACTAGCTCGTGGAGCCACGAATAGGCAATGATGAAGCTGCTCATAATGCCTGCCAGTGTATGCGACGAGAGCCCACTCTCTGAACGCACTCACTGTGAGTTTTGCTTATAAACTCAGCTGTTTAAGTTCGGTACAGAGAGCATCGATTTGCGCCCGCGTATGGGTTGCCATGAGGGTGACGCGGAGTATCGCAGCGCTTCGCGCAACAGTTGGCCACCGGATTGCAGGGACGATAAATCCGTGCCCCAGCAGTGCGGCGCTAGCGTCCATCGCGGCGGCCTCATCGCCCACGTGCACAGGGATAATCGGCCCTTGCTTTGGCGTAGTACCGCGTGTGTTGTGCCAATAAGCAATATTCTCCTGCAGTTGGCTAACCAGGCTGGGATCAGACTCAATGAGTTTTAGCGCCGCAAGCACAGCGGCAGAGGTGGCTGGCGTGGGCGAGGTCGAAAACACGAAGGACCGGGCTTGTTGCCGCAAGAGCTGCGCCACCGGCTTACTCGTTGCAACGAGCCCGCCTTCAGCACCAAGCGCCTTGCTAGCGGTAATAAGTTGGATATCGGGCTGGACGCCGAAATATTCTGGGAGGCCAAAGCCGCGGTCACCGACGGTGCCGAATGAATGAGCATCATCGACCATAAGCCAGGCGCCGTATTTGCGCGCCACCCGCGATAGCTCAGGCAAGGGTGCAAGCACCCCGTCCATGGAAAAGAGGCCATCGGTAATAACCAAGGCATACTTGGTGGTCCTGTTAGCCAAGGCATCTTCCACAGCGCAGGTATCGCGGTGCGCCGTAACGAAGAGGGAGGAGCCACTCGCCTTTGCGAGCCGGCAGCCATCGATGATGCTGGCGTGGTTGCGCGCATCGGAAATAATGGTGAGCTCGGGCGAGGCCAACGCCTGCAACGTCGATAGATTGGCCTGATACCCGGTGGCAAAGAACACCGAGTCTGGATACCCAGTCAGCCGGGCCGCAGCAGCCTCTACCGCAACGTGTAATTCAGACGTACCGGTGGTCAGTCGCGAGCCGCCTGAACCTGCGCCGTAGTGATCAACGCTGTCCTTTACGGCGCTTTTAATCTCCGGATGCTCTGCCAGGCCCAGGTAATTCGACGAGCTAAAGAGCACCGCGTCTTTGGCTGTCTTCCCGGCGGCCGTCCGCAAGGAGCTTTCCGGCACTTGTCCACTTCCAAAAACCGAAGGGCTGCGCCACAGGCCGTCTTCTCGCCACTTGTCCAGGCGCGCAGATGCGACTTGTTCTAGGCTCTCGTTCACTTTTCTGCCCCAAAATCCACGAGTACGGCGCGGTTTTCCAGATAATCAATCAACGCTTCAATATCGGCGCCTGGTTTGATGATGAAGGCCCGCGCTCCCTCATCCGATCCAGGCTCTTTAATGCGTGGAAGGCGGTGGTACGTGTCATCTATGCAGACGTAACCGGTGGTATAGGCCGGGTCATCAGACACACAGACCTCTGCTAGAACATCGGGGTGCGCGGCTACCTTGCTCGCAAGAACGATGGCCTCACGGGCCGCGTCCTTGCCTTTGAAAGCCGCGTCTTGAGCATTGTGCGCGTCCATGTGGCTCACGCGGACGCCGCGCTGTGCGTCTGGCTCGCAGCGCTTACCTGTATCGGCTGCAATCAGCATCGCACCGCGCATATTCCTAGCGGTAAACGTCTCTTCAATGACTACCTGGGAATGAGCGGTCATGGGGCGCAATAGTTCCTCGATGACGTCCCTAGCCTGCGAGGGCGATTGCACCGCTTCTTCTTTTACTCCTACGGAAGGGACGTGCAGAATATCGGACTCAGTCAAAGCCTCCACGGTGATGAAGGTACTTTCCGCCATTCCCTTCGGGTGCGCCAAAGCACGCTCGGATAACGCCGCACAGACCGCCGGAACCTCGTGTTCCCTGACAATTCGCTCTGCTCCCGAAATGTGCTGGCCTGCGGAATCAGACCGCATTCGCACTGAGAAATAAGTCATAATCTGAGGGTACCGGACGTATTGAACGGTGTTCAGGAAAAGGGAAAATTAGCGGGACTCGGCCAAACTCCAGGTCTTGGTTCCAACATAGGAACGCACAAGCAATGCGCTTGCCGATGTCTCCTCACCCCACGTTCCACAGCCCTATTTTTCCTGCTAACCAGGCGATTTGTGTGAAAACGGCGTTAGGCTATATAGTTAATTCTCGTTGCACAGAGAACGACACGTTCGAAGTACAACATGAATATTCCTCCATAGCTCAGTTGGCAGAGCATTCGACTGTTAATCGAAGGGTCACTGGTTCGAGCCCAGTTGGAGGAGCTTTCTTAGCCCCCTTTTACCTGCAAAACGCCGGTGGGAGGGGTTTCATCATTTTCGTTTACTGGGCAGTTTCGGGTGGTTTAGGGCGGTTTCCTGTCGTGCATGTCGTGGAATTGCATGATCGTTTTGCCGGTGGCGGCTCGGCATTTGGGGCCTGTCGATGGGCGCGCCCTGCGGATTGCGGGCTGCTGGTAATCGGGTGCGGCCTAAGAGGCCTGACCCCCAGAAAGTGGACACGTCGGGAGTCAGGCCCAACCACCAGCAGAAAAGAAATAGCCGCCTAACCACTAGGTAGCTCCACTACGTGTCCACGATTTGCGGGCAATCCCAAAAGATTCAGATTAGATTAGCGGAGGCTTTTCGTTAGTAGCCGTTTGACTCCGCCACCACTTCATCAGAATCAGGTGCGAACATGGTTACCCGAAAGTTCAACAAGCTAGAAAGAACATCAAACAAAAAACGCTGTGCACTTAAATCCTCTGACTCATAAATGGCGAAACAAGTCTCGATTTCATCGTCGAAGATTTTTAGTTCTTCGGACAACGTAGCCGAAGCCCCGCCATCCATAACGAATCGGTAGCAGTCCCGATCATTGTCATAAGCGAGTTCACGCACCCTATCAATATCAGACAAAATCGTCAGCACCCGACCAACGGGAGCATCGGTAGTAATTCCTGCACTAGTCGACACGACGCCTCACCACCTCTTGTTGGCTTATCACTGTAACTTGTTCGAACCCGGTTGGAGGAGCACAGTACATCCCGCCCAGCATCGCGCTGAGCGGGATTTTTCGCATGCGCCACACAGCTTGAGTTCAGAGGGTTGCGGAAGATGCGGGTTAAGCACAACGGGGACAGGAAAAGGGGCCTAGCCCATCAAGGCTAGGCCCCTTCCCTACTGCACTCTATGCACTCGCCGCAGGCTCAGGGAGCGCTGAGTGAGCGTCAACGAGTAATTAGTCGTTGATGTAGAGGTACTGCTTGTTCACGAACTCGTCCAGTGCAAAGACGGAGAGCTCGCGGCCGAAGCCGGAGTTCTTAACGCCACCGAATGGCAGTACTGGGGAGAAGTACTGGCCCAAGTTGACGTGAATCATGCCGGTCTCGATCTGGTCAGCAACCTTGGTGGCGCGCTCGGTGTCATCGGAGAAGACGGCACCGCCCAGGCCGTAGTTGGAGTTGTTGGCCAGCTCTACGGCTTCCTTCTCGGAGGAAACCTTGTAGATCTCTGCTACTGGGCCGAAGAACTCTTCGTAGTAGGAGTCGGAACCAACGGGGACATCGGTAAGCACGGTCGGCTCGTAGTACGCAGCGGTCTCGTGCAGGTTGCCGCCAGTGCGAACCTTAGCGCCGTTGTCCACAGCGGTCTTGACCTGCTTGTCCAAGTTCTCTGCGGCTTCGCGGGAGGACATTGGGTAGTACTGGTTCTCGCCCGGCTGGGTTGGGTCAGCCTGCTTCATACCCTCAGCAATGCGGACCATTTCATCGACGAACTCGTCGTAGATGTCTTCCATGACGATGATGCGCTTGTTGGAGGTGCAAGCCTGGCCAACGTTCTCGATGCGCTTGACCCAAGCTTCCTCGGCAGCCTTGGTGACATCGGCTGCATCCAGGATGATGTAGGGGTCGGTGCTGCCAAGCTCCAGCACAACCTTCTTCAGGTTGCGGCCGGCGATCTCGGCCACGGCGGCACCGGCGCGCTCGGAACCGGTCAGGGATACGCCCTGAACGCGCTTGTCTCCGATGATCTCTTCAATCTGCTTGTGGTCGGCGTATACGTTGATGTACACGCCCTCTGGCAGGCCAGCCTCGCGGAAGATCTCCTCGATGGCTGCAGCGGACTTCGGGGTAATTTCGGCGTGCTTCAAGATGATGCAGTTGCCGTTCATCAGGTTCGGACCAGCGAAGCGGGCGACCTGGTAGAAGGGGTAGTTCCACGGCATGATGCCCAGCAGGGTACCAATGGGCAGGCGGCGGAGGGTGGCCTTGCCGCCTGGCACGTCAACCGGCTGGTCCTTGTTGTGCTCTGGGGCGTTGTCTGCGTAGAACTGCAGGATGTCGCCGGAAAAGTTAATTTCCCACTCGCCTTCTGGGGTGGACTTACCCATCTCCTGTGCGGCAATCTTGGCCAGCTCGCCCTTGCGCTCCTTGAGCAGTTCCGCTGCGCGGGACACAATCTTGGCGCGCTCCTCAATTGGGGTCTCGCGCCAGGTCTGGAAAGCCTCGTTGGACTTAGCCAGAACCTCTTGGATCTGCTCATCGCTAAAGGTGTCGAATTTTTCTACTACTTCATTGGTAGCGGGGTTAGTTACCGCAAAATCCTTGGACATTATTGGATCCCTTTCTAAATGGATTCTTGGAATTAATGTGGCGGCGAACACAATCTGTATGCGCCTGCCACAAGAGTACTTAAAGTTCTAGTGACGTGTCACCCATGAAAGTGGGTAATTTGTTTTAGGAGGCCGCGACGACCGAGCCATCCTTCATCTTGATGCCCTCATCCTGCTTCATATAGGTGGCATCGCGAGTGAGCATCTGGCGCACCGCCTCCTCGTTCTTCTGAATTTCCGCCTCGAGCGCCTCCGAGTCTTGGCGGAGGAGGTCAAAGCGCTCCTGCACCAGTGGCGCCTCCATTTGCAGGATGGGACGCATGACGGAGTCGGCCACGCCGCAGGCATCGGCGACCTCATCGCCGTGAATGATGCGCACGTGCGCGGCGGTCCAGTCCGCTAGGGTGTCATCGGGCATGCCCGTGAGCTCCTTGGCGTTGACGACGAAGCCGTCCATGAGGGCATCGACAAGCTTGCGGGCCGATTCATTGATCTCGCCGTCGACGGTATGGATGGCGTCCATGGTCTCCTGGGAAGCCTCTACCCCATCTTCGCCTTCGAAAAGGTCCGTAGAAATCCCCAGCATGCGCCCGGCAATCTTCCACAGGTAGAACGCGTCCTTCTCTTCCTCTGCCGTGAGCTTCCAGCCCATGTTGCGCAGGCCGGCGTACGGAATGTAGGTGAAATCGAACCAGGTGCGCAGCATATCGAACTCGCTGATCGGCGCGCCGTAGTGGGAGTAGTCCAGCTCCTTGCGGGTGTGCACGCGCCGCACGTGGGCGTGGATGGCGCGCACCATACCGGTATGGATGAAGCCTTCGCCGCCGGGCTGCAGCGCATCCGGCAGGTAGAGCGAATAGGTCCAGTTGGTGGTGTAGGCAAGGCGCTTGACGGCACCATCGGTAAGCTCACCGGTGTTGACCAGCAGGTCCGCGATCGCCGGGGTGGAATAGGTGTGGACCAGCGAGCCCGGGCCCAGCGCCAGGCCGTGGCTGAGCGGCGGAATGGACAAGTAGACGCGGCGCCCGCGCTCCAACTTCTCTGCATCGATGCCGTCGAGGGCCTTGGTCATGTCCTCGATGAGGGCAGCAACCTCTGGGAAAGTCTCGTCGTTGGCTGTACCGCGCGCGAGGGCATCGCGCAGGTTAGGCATGATTTCCTTGACGGTGTGTCCGCTGGTAAACAGCGCATCGGCCACCGGGTCCATCTTCCAGAAAGCCTCGTGGTAGCGGTCTGCGCGCTCTTGGCCAAAGGTGGCGATGAATTCTTCCTTATCGCCGCGCCCGGCAGGCCACTCGCCGACGGTGCCTAGGGACATATTAGTAGTCATGGTTGTCTCCTCTGAGAATGTTATGGGGGATGGGGTTAGCTGCGGGCCTCTTTGGAGTCATCGTGCAGCGTGTAATCGGACTTGGTTTCGGGCTCGTTTTTCGCGATGTGCGCCTTAATCACCGCAGTGACATCGGACCATGGCGGCTTATTCTTATTAGCGCGCTTAATCTTTGCCTTTTGCGCACCCGGCAGCTTGTCCCGCAGGCGGGCAACCTTGGCTTCTGCCCGCGCGGCACCCCGATACAGGATGGCCCACGGCTTGTAGTTCACCTTTTCCCAGCGCGTGCCCTTGACCATGAACTTGGTATCTTCCACGCCGCAAATGGTGGTCAGCGCACCGAGCGCCATCTTGGGGACCAGCGGGTGGATGGTTTCTAGGATGCTCATCAAGGCGGTGGCCACGCGCTCGTGGTAAGTGGAGGAATATCCGCCATTGGCATAGATGAAATCGGTCATCTTGCGCATTTCATCGCCGGTCTTGGGGATGAGGCGCTCTTCGGCACCCATCATATAAAGGATGTATCCCCAGTACTGGGCCACATCGTCCCAGTCCTGGCCGGAGTGCGGGCGGCCAAAGCGCTCGTCGATGGCCAGCGGCATCATCCCGAACCAGCCCTCACCGGAGACCAAGAAGCTAGAGCCAATCGGCCGGCCGAATTCGTTGTAGTGCTCCTTGCCCCACATCTTTTCTAGGCCACGATTGGCCTGGGAATGCAGCAGGCGCACGCGCACGGCAGCCTTGCGGCCTTCACCGAAGCGGTCAAAGACGTCCTTCTTGCCCAAGTCCGTGAAGAATTGCGCAGTTTCAATAGAGCGCTGCATGGCCTTGAACTCGAACATCCCGGTCTCACCCGTGGCCGCCGACGTGCGGTCCTCCATCGTGGTGGCCCAGTACGCGAAGGCAATAGCCAGAACCTCTGAGGTGCGTGTGACGTTGTAGTAGGCCACGCGGCCGCGCTCTGCGGCCTCGAGATCCAGCCACTCCGGAATGCGGTCTACCTCTTTAAAGAAGTCCACCAGTTCCGGGGCCGGGTCCTCTACCGTCTCGATGCCGTGGTTGAGCGCCTGCTCAAACTTGGCGCGCGATTCCTTGGCACCGTCGCGGCGGAAGGCCTCCGCCAGCTTTTCGCCGGTCTCGTCGGTCTGCCACATGTGGTCATCGAGAAGCTTGGTTTGCAGGCTATCGTAGCCTGCCCACTCATCTTCTACCGTGTGCCAGGAGTCAAAGACATTGTGCCGAAGCTCCGACCAGCCTGGCGTCGCGGTGCGACGCTTCGGCGCCGGGCGCAGGTCCATGCCATCGCGGTAAAAGTAGCGGAAATCCTCATAGGGATTATCGGACATGGGCAGAACCTTTGGTTCCGCCTGCGACGTGTTGGCAACGTCAGAAGTATCTGTGGGAGCAGTCATTGTGTTTTATTCCCTTCCTTATTATTAGGCCTTGGTAACTAGCAGCAAGCGCAGAGGCTAGTTCCGGCGGGCTTCCTTGGAGTCATCGTGCAGGGTCCACTCCGCCTTGACGTCTGGCTCATGGTTATTGATGTGCTCTTGCACTTCTTCCAACGCATTGATCCACAGCGGGCGACCTTGCGCGGCGTTGTGCTTCTTGTATTCCTCCGCACCGGGTTTTTCATCGGCTTCGCGGGCTTCCTTTGCCTCCGCGCGCGCCTTGGCTTCGAAGTCTTTGGCCGCCTGGGAAAAGTCCATATCGGCCCAGCGAGTTCCTTCCACCATGAACTTGGTGTCCTCTTCTCCCACCAGCGTGGCCAGCGAGCCCAACATTTCTAGTGGAAGGTCCGGATTCATCTGTTCCACGATGGACATCAGTGCCGTAGCCACCCGCTGGTGGTACGTCGAAGAACGCCCGCCGTTTGCGTAGATGAAGTCAGTCATCTTACGCATCTCATCGCCGGTCTTGGGGATGATGCGCTCTTCCCCGCCCATCATGTACAGCACATATGCCCAGTACTGGGCGACGTCGTCCCAGTCCTGGCCGGAGTGGGGGCGTCCGAAAAGCTCGTCGATGGCCAACGGCATGAGCGCGAACCAACCTTCGCCGGAGACCAAGAAGCTAGAACCGATGGGGCGACCAAATTCGTTATAGTGCTCCTCGCCCCAAAGCTTTTCCAAACCGCGGTTTGCCTGGGCATGCAGTAGGCGGACGTGGACTGCGGACTTGCGGCCTTCCCCAAAGCGGTCGAAGACGTCCTGTTTACCCAAGTCCACGAAGAACTTGGAGGTCTCCAGTGCACGTTGCATCGCCTTAAACTCGAACATCCCGGTCTCACCCGTTGCCGCAGAGGTACGGTCTTCCATGGTGGTGGCCCAGTAGCCAAAGTTGAAGGTGAGAAGGTCCGCGCCCGGGGTGGCGTTGTAATAGGCTACGCGCCCGCGCTCAGCGGCTTCGAGGTCGATCCAGTCTGGGATATTATCGACTTGTTCGAAGAAGGCCACCAATTCCGGTGATGGATCCTCAACGGTCTCGATTCCTTCATTCAGCGCCTGCTCAAATTTGGCGCGCGATTCCTTTGCGCCATCGCGGCGGAAGGACTCCGCCAAAGCGGCACCCTGCTCATCGGTTTGCCACATGTGATCATCGAGCAAACGCGTTTGCGGGGTGTCGTAACCTTCCCACTCATCGTGGACGGTGTGCCAGTGGTCAAAGATATTGTGGCGCAAGGTGGACCAGCCGGGCTTGTCCACGCGGCGCTTCGGCGATGGGCGGAGATCCATGCCATCGCGGTAGAAGTAGCGGAAATCCTCATAGGGATTATCGGACATGGGCAGAACCTTTGGTTCCGTCCGAGTTTCGGTAGGAGCAGTCATGGGGAGTGAACAACCTTTCCAATCTTGGTCCTACACCACACACATTTCCTGATTATGTGGTCTAGTTCACCATTTAGCTGTGCCCGTAAGCCTATAGAGACATTGCCCTCCACTGCAATGAATTTTGTATCCAATTTTCCGGGAAATTACCGGGCGTCAGAACCGCCGCTACACCCGCCTTCGCAGCACCTATCCTCTCCTGCGCAAATAGTAAAAATGGCAACCTTGGCAGATTTTGCAAACCTTTTGCCTGCTCACCCCATATAGGTGTACTAAGCGCACACGTGTCCGCTATGCGAACGCTTTTGTAACCTGTATCTCCCTTTAGGCTGTACCATGACGTGCATTACATACAGTGAATTGGCAATGAACCACAGCCACGAAAGCGAGGTCTATTCACCCCTATGCCTAGTTCTCCTTCCCAACCTGCACCCCAGCTTGCCGATGCCCCCTCCACCACCGCCACGGTGCAAAACGTCACCGCCGTAGCCGATGACCTTGCGGTCATCGAATTTTCGCTGGACGGTGATGCTCCGCTTGCTGAATACTCCCCCGGTTGCCACGTCGACATCACCCTCCCGGGAGCAAATGGTGAGATACTTACCCGGCAATACTCGGTTTTTGAGCTGACCGATTCCTCTACTCCTGCCGCTGGCCAACAAAAACGGCCAACGTACGGCGTCGCGGTAAAGCGGGAGGAAAACTCCACGGGTGGATCGATTGCGATGCTCAAACTGCGCTGCGGGGATAGCTTTGAAATTTCGCAGGCATTTAATAACTTCGAGCTCGTGGCACACGCCGGCTACTACGTCTTGGTAGGCGCCGGCGTGGGCATTACCCCCATGCTCTCGATGGCCCAATCCCTCGAGCGCGAGAACAAGCCGTATATCGTGCTCTTTTTCGCACGCGATGAACACCATGCGGTGCTGCTCGAGCAATTGCGCGAAACCTGCGGCGATAAGCTCATTGAGGTCTTTGGCCGATCACGCGAAAAGCAGGCAGATATCTACCGGCATCTGCTGGGCCAAGCGCCGAAGGAGACGGCCTTTTATGTCTGCGGCCCGCAAGGTTTCATGGATTCCGCGAAAGAAGTCGCGCTCGAGTATTTACCCGAGCACGCTTTTCACTGGGAGAACTTCCACCCCGATCTAAAAGCACTGTCCGGTGAGAAAAACGCCGGAGCCGGCGACGGCCCGTTCGAAGTAGAATTTTGCGGCGAGACAGTAGAAATCCCAGAGAATAAGACGGTCCTAGAGGTCCTTGAGGAACTCGATCTACCCGTAAAATCGCGCTGCCTGGAAGGCACGTGCAGCACCTGCATCATGCGCGTGGTCGACGGCGAACCAGATCACCGCGATTCCGTCTATGACGCGCAAATGTATGCCGATGGGGCCTTCGCCCCGTGCGTCTCCCGCGCGCTAAGCCCCAAGCTCACCTTGGAGCGCTGGCGGCAATAAACCCAGCTCCCATACGCTGCTCGAGCGAGGAAGCTGGGCTGGGAAAATTGGGGCATCGGCAAGCGCAGCACCTCCCTATAGGGCGCGCACCATAATCACACCGATGATGACCAAGACCAAGCCGATGATGCGGTGCACCGGCGGCAGGCCACGCTCGGCATTGCCCCAGCCCAACGACTCAATGACCTGGCCGCAAATGATTGAGCCCACTAGCGAGCCGATAACCGTCGTGCCGGTGCCGATCATGGGCGACAGCGTCGCGCCTCCCACCACAAAGAGCGCGCCGAGCACACCGCCGAGCCACATCCACCAAGGCCCGGGTGCGATACCGCTCAAAAGGGCACGACGGGGAGCCTTCCACCCCAGGGTGAGCAGGGCCAATAGAATCACTCCAACGCCCAGGGAAATGACGCTGGCGGGCATGGGGCTATGCAACGCACCTCCCAGGTAACCGTTGACGGCGGTTTGGGTGGCGGAGCCCATGCCGATGAGCACACCGAAGACACGCCACAGCCACAGCGAAATCCCGGTGGCTTGCGCGCGCGTGGTGACGGCACCCCGGCCTATTTCTAATACCAAGGCGATGCCGCCTACAACGATAAGCGCGCCGAGGACGCGCAGCGGGCCGACCGGCACCAACGGCGATTCAAAGAGGCCGGTCAGGTCATAAATTAGGCCCATCGTTACCTGGCCCAAGATGGGAAGAATGACGGTCTCTACGCTGCCGATGCGCGGGAAGAGCAGGATATTTCCCACGATGAAGGCCACGCCCATAAAGCCGCCGAGCCACACCCACCACGGTTGCGCAGCCGCCAGCGCTAGGTCCGGTATCGCATCACCGGTGACAATGAGCGCGAGGATGGCGGAGACGGCAAAGCCGATAATGAAGGAGAAGAACCCGGCGGCGATGGGCGAGCCCACGGACTCGCGCAGACGCGTATTAATGGCCGTTTGCGCCGGGACGATGGCGCCGACCAGCATGGCGGCGATAACCAGCATTGTTTTTCCTTCCCCACAGGTTTGGGTCTAAGCAAAGCCTGGGACTAGGCGTGACATAGAGATGTAATTTTAGAGACTTAAAATGCAAAAGAGTGCAGGCCGGCACAAAGCGGAACCTGCACTCTCTCGCTAGAAGGAGCCGGGTTTAGTCATCCGTAGGGATGGAGTCGGTACCTTCCAGCAGCTTGGCAACATAACCAGTGTTGAACTCGCCGCTGCGGAACTTTTCACTGTCCAACAGCATGGCCTGGAATGGCGCCGTGGTGACAACGCCTTCTACCTGCAGCTCGTCGATGGCGCGCAGCATACGGGTAATGGCCTCATCGCGGTCTTCTGCCCATACGATGAGCTTGCCCACCATGGAGTCATAGAACGGCGGAATGGTGTAGCCAGTTTCGATATGGGTATCCATGCGCACACCGAAACCACCTGGCACGCGGTAGTGTTCGATCTTGCCCGGCCGCGGCGCGAAGTTCTGGTTCGGATCCTCGGCGTTGATGCGGCACTCGATGGCGTGGCCACGAATCTCCACATCATCCTGGGTAATGGACAACTTCTGCCCGGAGGCAATGCGCAACTGCTCCTTGATGAGGTCCACACCGGTGATCATCTCCGTAACCGGGTGCTCCACCTGGATGCGGGTGTTCATCTCGATGAAGTAGAACTTATCTTCGGTGTTATCGAAGACGAACTCGATAGTTCCGGCGTTCTTGTACTTCACCTCTTTACACAGGTTAATCGCGGCTTCCTGCATTTCCTGGCGCAGCTCATCAGTCAGCACCGGCGAAGGGCCTTCCTCAATGAGCTTCTGGTTGCGGCGCTGCGAGGTGCAGTCGCGCTCGCCTAGGGCGACGGCATTTTCGCCATCTGCCAGCACCTGAATCTCGATGTGGCGGATATCCGTCAAGAAGCGCTCGATATAGACCGACGGGTCATTGAACGCGGACTCAGCCTCGTTCATGATCTCGTTGAGGTCCTTTTCCAGCGTGTCCTCGGATTCCACGACGCGCATACCGCGTCCACCACCACCGGCGGCAGCCTTAATCAGCAGCGGGAAGCCGGTCTCGCGGGCAACCTCCAGGGCCTCATCGAACTCGGTGACCACGCCGTCGGAGCCCGGTACGGTGGGAACACCGGCGGACTTAGCGATGCGCTTAGCTGCGATCTTGTCACCCATCAAGCCGATGTGCTCAGCCGAAGGGCCAACAAAGCCGATCTCTTCTTCTTCCACCATGCGGACAAAGTCCGGCTTTTCGGACAAGAAGCCGTAGCCAGGGTGAATGGCATCCGCTTTGTACGCCATAGCGGCAGAAATAACCAGCTCGGGGCTGTTGTAGCTCTTGGAAACATTCGCTGGGCCGATGCAGACTGCTTGATCGGCGAGCTTTACCGGCAAGGAGTCCTTATCGCCTTCGGAATAAGTAAGGATGGACTTGATGCCCAATTCCTTGCAGGCGCGAATGATGCGAAGCGCAATCTCACCGCGGTTAGCAATGAGCACGCTACCTAATAGATCTGACATATTTTCCTCCAGGTCGATTACTTCGGCTGGATGACCATGATGGGCTGGCCGTGCTCCACGGCGTCCTCGTTATCAACGAGAATCTCCTTCACGGTGCCGGCAACCTTGGACTCGATGTTGTTCATCAGCTTCATAACCTCGACGATGCACAGCACCTGGCCAACCTCGACCTCGTCGCCGACCTTGACGAACGGATCTGCGCCCGGCTTCGGAGCAGCGTAGAAGGTACCGACCATGGGAGCCTTAACGGTCTCGCCCTCTGCGGACGGCTCACCGGAGCCGGAAGCCTGTGGCTCTTCCTTCGGTGCTTCCTCTTGTGCAGGAGCAGGCTTGGACTCAGGCTCAGCGGCAGGCGCGGAAGCCGGTGCGGCTTCCTGTGCTGGTGCTGCTACTGGAGCTGCGGCCGGAGCGGCTTCCGGAGCCGGCGCCGGACGGTTCAGGCCGCCCGGGGTGCGGGACATCGAGAGCTCGACATCGCCGTACTTAATCTGCAGCTCTTGGATGTCATCAGAAAGGTTGGCCCACTTCAGCAGGGACTTCAGGTCGTGCAAGTTGGTGGAATCAGTCATGATTACTTTTCTCCTTTGGTGAGGTTGATTTCCAAGTCGGAAGTCTTGAGGTGGAAGTCGGTGGTATCGGAAGAGTCGTAGATTTGCTGTACCAGGGAGGTAAGGACGCCGCCCTTGACGCCTTCGCCCTCGCCGCCGCGGCCTTCGGCCACAAAGCGCTTCATCTCATCGACCTGGCTGCCGGCGAACATCACGCGAAGCAGCAGGGTGTCGATGTCCTCGTCCGGGTGAGCCTTCTTCAGGTCCGGCAGAACCGGCTTGAGTTCTGGGATTTCCTCCGTGATTTCGGAGGAACCGTTGGCCATGATCTTCTCCAGCACGTCTGGGTCCAGCGGGGCGAGCGGCTCGCCGTAGTAACCCAAGGCGTACTTCTTAATCTCGTTCGGGACCACGGAGTAACGGTCACCCGTCATCACATTCATGACGGCCTGGGTACCCACGAACTGGGCAAACGGCGTAATCATGATGGGGTATGCGAGCTCTTCACGGACGCGAGCTACCTCGTACAGCAGCTCTTCGAAGCGGTCACCCAACCCAGCGGTTTCCAGCTGGGATTCGAAGTTGGTAAGCATGCCGCCGGGTAGCTGGTGCATGTAGTGCAGGCCATCGAATGCGCGCGGAACGCCTACTGGCTTATCTTCCGTATCGGCAATTTCCTGAATGCGCTCGCTGGCAGAATCGATGCGCTCATCGTCGACGTCCACCGTGTACCCCAGTGCACGAAGGTCGCGCACCAAGGCCTGGGTGGCCGGCTGTCCCGGGCCATTAGCCAGAGGAGCGATGGAGGTGTGGATGGAATCCACACCCAATTCCGCCGCGAAGAGGTAGGAAAGCGGCGACAGTCCGGTCAGCGAGTGGGTGTGAACCTCGAGCGGTACGTCACCGATGGAGCTGCGGATCGCCGGAATGAGAGTCTTCAAACGGTCCGGAGTAAGCAGGCCGCCGGCGTCCTTCAGCATGATGCGGTCTACATCGGTGCGCTCGAGCAGCTCCGTGGCCTTCCGCTTGTACAGGTCATCGGTGTGCACTGGGCTCAAGCAGTAGGACAATGCGCCGAAGGTTTCGGCACCGAGTTCCTTGGCCAGTTTGAGGCCCTGGTCGATGTTGTCGATGTCATTCAAGCCATCGAAGGAGCCGATCACACGGAAGCCATTGGCGTAGAGGCGCTCGGTCCAGTTCAAGATGGCGTCATCCGGCAGGAAGTCGAAGGAAGCCAGGTTCTTGGAACGAATGAGGGCGCGAAACTTGGTGCCCGGCGCGGCGTTCTCGTGCACGAGGCGAACGCGCTCCCACGGGTCTTCCTTGAGGTAGCGCACGGAGACGTCGAACTGGATGGGCGCTACCAAGTCCACGTGCTCGAAACCAGCGTTGGTGATGTCATCCAACAGCGACAGGATGTGGCTCGTGGTCATGCGGGTGGCCCAGATGCTCTGGTGCGCATCACGCAGAGTGGTATCGATGATGTTGATCTTGCGCTCGCTATCGGCTGGGCGTCCGCCCGCGGCCATGATTTCGGCGAGGCCTTCTGTGCTTAGTTCCTCGGGACTAAGAGCAGTCATAAATCCCTCCTTAGGGTGTGGCTCCGGAAAGACTCGGTTGGTTCACAGTGATGGTTCACTTTGGTGGTTCAAGACTCTTCGAAAACCTTCCGTGTCGTGGCTCACACGCTACACCACACCTAAATTCTCGGTGCTGGAAATCCGGCCAGAAATGTCCTTTTCCTGCGAATTCCAAGCTCGTCACGGCAAAGAATTTGCCCAAATACCCCTATACGGGGTCACAGTGCGCACTACTGTTCACCTGGCGAACGCGTAGTTTTTTCGGCCTCCTCCCCTAAAAAGTGGTGGAAGACATGCAGTTTCTAGTCAGTAACCAAATCCACCTCGATAGTGCCGGGATTTTCGTGGTCCACATCGCGGACTAATCGAAGTGTGATGTGCGTAATATCTTCTTCAATATTTCGGACCTATCCCTAGGAGGAACATTGACTTCTACCGCCCCGCCGAGCCCCACACCCACTTCGCCATCGGGCTCAACCAAAACGGACCGCAAATCCCTCGCAGCCAGCCTGACCGGCCAGGTCCTTGAATGGTACGAGTGGAGCTCCTATGCGGTTTTCGCCCCATTTATCGCCGCGGCGATGTTCGACAAGAGCGATCCTGCTTCCGCACTGCTTGCCACCTTCGGTGTTTTCGCCGTTGGCTTCTTGGTCCGCCCGCTGGGCGGCATCATCTTTGGCCGCATCGCTGACCAGCGCGGCCGCAAGAACGTCTTGATGACCACCATCATCATGATGGCCAGCGCCTCCGTCCTCATCGGCTTGCTACCCACCTACGAATCCATTGGCATCTGGGCTTCTGTCGGCCTGCTCTTCATCCGCGTGCTGCAGGGCTTTGCACACGGCGGTGAATCCGCAGCCGCCAATAGCTACATCCCCGAGATCGCTCCAAACGCCCACCGCGGCCGCTGGGGTTCCATGGTCTATGTCTCCATCTTCGGCGGTTCGGTCATCGCCTACGTCTTGGGCGGCGGCATTTCGCTGGTCCTGACGGACGAGCAGATTGGTGCTTGGGGCTGGCGCATTCCGTTCCTCTTGGGTGCCGTCGCAGCGCTGATCGCGTTGTACCTGCGCCGCCACATGAAGGAATCGGATCACTTCCAGGAAATCGATAGCGCCGAGCCCACCGTTGAGGCTCCGAAGCGCACCAAGAAGTCCGTGAACTCGGAAAAGCCGGCTTCGGTTGCCCGCCCGGCATGGCAGAATATCTTGCTCGTCGTGGGTATGGTCTCCGGCGTTACAGCCTCGCACTACACGTGGACCTCCTATGTTTCCACCTACGCCATTAGCCACGAGGGCATGTCCACTCAGGGTGCTTATTGGGTCACCGTGGCCGCACAGACCGCTGGTCTCATCGCCCTCCCGCTGTGGGGCAGCCTGTCCGATAAGATCGGCCGCAAACCCGTCATTTATATCTGTGCCATTGGCCTAGCCATCCTGCAGATTCCACTGATGAACTTCATCGATGATCGCCCCTGGACCCTGCTGGTGGCCTCCACCATCGGCGTAGTCATCGTTGCTGCCGGCGGCGCGCTGTTGTCCTCCATCATGTCCGAGGTCTTCCCCACCGCTCAGCGCACCCGCAGCATCGGCCTGGCCTACTCGCTGTCTGTCGCCGTCTTCGGCGGTACCGCACCGTATATCTACCAGTGGTTCGTGGCCCACGGCCTTACTTGGGCTTCCGGCTTCTACGTCGTCGCACTGTGCATCCTGACGCTTATCAGCATGTACATCCTGCCTGAAACCAAGGGCGTGGACCTGCGCGATGTCTAATCCACTCACGGAACACTAAATCGCCGCTTCCCAGCCTTCCCGGGAAGCGGCGATTTTTCACGTCCACAACTAATTAGTCGAGCGCTACCTTAAAGGGTGCGTCCGTGACCTCGCGGATGGACTCCTCGGTTTCGCCCTCGGCGACCTCGATAAGTGTCAGGCCCTCCAGCTCGTCCACGGTGAATACGGCGCGGTCCGTGATAATCAGATCCACACAGCGAGCGCCAGTCAGCGGCAGCTGGCACTCCGCCAGAATCTTGGAATCGCCGTGCTTGGATACGTGCTGCATCATCACCACGATGCGCTTGGCTCCATGCACTAGGTCCATCGCACCGCCCATGCCCTTCACCATCTTGCCGGGAATCATCCAGTTGGCCAGGTCGCCGAACTGGGATACCTCCATGGCGCCGAGCACCGCAACATCGATGGCGCGGGAGCGGATCATGGCAAAGGACTCGGACGAGGAGAAGAAGGATGCACCAGGGGCTTCGGTAATGGTTTCTTTACCGGCATTGATAAGCTCCGGATCCACCTTGTCCTCTTCAGGGTAGGCACCAACGCCCAAGATTCCGTTCTCAGAGTGCAGGACCACCTCGCGGCCCTCCGGCAGGTAGCCGGGGATGAGCGTCGGCATGCCGATGCCCAGGTTGACGTAGTCACCATTGTCCAGTTCTTGTGCGGCGCGTGCCGCCATTTCTTCGCGTGACCAGGTCATTACTTGCTCACCGTCCTGAATTCGATTCCGGTTTCTTGCTTACCCACTTCCACTACGCGGTCTACGTAGATTCCGGGCACATCCACCTCAGCGGACGGAACGGCCTCGACCAGCTGCTCCGCTTGCACGATGGTGATATCGGCGGATTTAGCCGCATCGGGGTTGAAGTTCTGGGCGGTCTTATTAAAGGCGAGGTTGCCAAAGCGATCCGCGCGAGCGGCGTGGACGAAGGCAAAGTCTGGGGTGAGGGCTTCTTCCATGACGTAGAGCTCGCCGTTAAACTCGCGGGTTTCCTTCGGTGCGGAGGTCTCCGCAATGGTGCCGTCGGGGTTGTAGCGGGTGGGGATATCGCCATCGGCAAGCGGCGTGCCCACGCCAGCCTTGGTATAGAAGGCTGGAATGCCCGCACCACCGGCGCGCATGCGCTCTGCCAAGGTACCCTGCGGGGTGAACTCGACAGTGAGCTCCCCCTCGAGGTACTGACGCGCATATTCCTTATTGGTTCCCAGGTAGGAACCGATGGAGCGGGCGATACGGTGATCCTTGAGCAGCAGGCCCAGGCCGAAATCATCCGTACCAAGGTTATTGGAAATGATGGTGAGCTCGCTCGCGCCCTGGGAACGCAGCGCAGCAATAAGTTGCGCCGGGATACCCACAAGGCCGAAACCGCCCACCGCGATGGAGGAACCGTCCG
Source organism: Corynebacterium sp. KPL2680 (assembly GCF_040225675.1). Classification (NCBI taxonomy): domain Bacteria; kingdom Bacillati; phylum Actinomycetota; class Actinomycetes; order Mycobacteriales; family Corynebacteriaceae; genus Corynebacterium; species Corynebacterium sp. KPL2680. The sequence continues at coordinate 90,070 of NZ_JBEHFM010000002.1, read as the reverse complement.
GGATATCCGCGACGGCCTCCTCTACTGAGGCTATGACTTTATTCAACATGGCCTTAGACTACGTGTGGTTCACAGACAGCACAAGGGTTCAGAATGCGAACATTATCGGGTACACTAAAGAGACCTGGGCCACTTAACCCTGAAAATAGCTTGGAGGACACACCGTGGCAGACACCCCCGTAGTACAGTCACTAGCCCGCGGACTCAACGTCATTCACTCGTTCAATGGCGAACGCCGGCGGCAAACACTGGCCCAGGTTGCCGAGGTCACAGGCTTAGCGCGCGCCACCGCACGTCGCTTTTTACACACGCTGGTCGCAGAAGGTTATGCCCGCACCGATGGCTCAGATTTTTGGCTCACCCCACGCGTTTTGGAACTGGGCTATTCGTACCTTTCGAGCTTGGGCCTGCTGGATATTTCCCAGCCCCATTTGAGGGAGTTATCCACCAAACTCGATGAGTCCTGCTCCGTGAGCGTGCTCGACCGCGACACCGTGGTCTATATCGCCCGCGCCGCAGCGCACCGCATCATGTCCACCAATATCACCATCGGTACGCGCTTCCCGGCGCACGCCACCTCCATGGGCCAGGTGCTACTCGCTGATTTAACGCCGGCAGAGCTGGATGAGTATTTCGCCACCACCGCTCCGCTCGAGCAGGTCACCCCGCACACCCTGGTATCCCAGGACGCGCTGCGAGCCCGCCTCGGCGAGGTGCGGCGGCGCGGCTGGGTCATCGTGGATCAAGAGCTAGAAATCGGCCTGCGCTCCATTGCCGTTCCCATCCGGGATCGCACCGGACGCGCAGTGGCGGCCATCAACATTTCCACCCAGACCTCCGTGTATTCCACCCAAGATCTCACCGCGCAGATCCTCCCGGAGCTCCTCACTACGTGCGCGGCTATTTCCCACGATCTCACTACTACCGAAATTTCCTAAGGAGAATCCATGCAAACCCAAGACGTAGTCCTGTGCTACCCCAAGCGCACCCCGGTCGGCCGCTACGGCGGCGCGCTGAAATCCGTCCCCGTCCAGGATCTGGCCAGCCTGGTGGTATCCACCATCGTGGAAGAATCCGGCATCGACCCGAACATCATCGATGACGTTATCCTCGGCCAAGCCTCCCCCAACGGGGCTGCGCCTGCCCTCGGCCGCGTCGCCGCACTCGATGCCGGCCTGCCAGTCTCCGTGACCGGCATGCAGCTCGACCGCCGCTGCGGCTCCGGCCTGCAAGCCATCGTCACCGCCGCCGCCCACGTCGCCACCGGCGCAGCCGAGGTGGTCATCGCAGGCGGCGCCGAATCCATGTCGCGCACCGAATACACCGTGGACAGTGACATTCGCTGGGGCGCTAAGGGCGGAAACATGGTCTTTCGCGATCGCCTCCAGGAGGCCCGCGAAACCGCCGGTGGCAAAAACCACCCCATCCCCAGCGGCATGATCGAAACTGCCGAAAACCTCCGCCGCGAGCGTTCCCTGTCGCGCGAGGACCAAGATGAGCTTGCGGTGCGTTCCCACCACAACGCCGCACGTGCGCAAGAGCAGGCGCTTTTCGATGCCGAAATCGTCCCCGTCTCCGTCCCCCAGCGCAAGGGGGATCCCATCATCGTGGACAAGGATGAACACGTGCGCGCTGATTCTAGCGTGGAAAAGCTGTCCAAGCTGCGCCCAGTGATGGGCAAGCAGGACGACGAGGCCACGGTGACCGCGGGTAACGCCTCCGGCCAGAACGACGGCGCCGCCGCCGTGCTCGTGACCACCCGTGAAAAAGCCGACGAGCTCGGCCTCGAGCCAATGGTGACCGTGAAGGGCTGGGCGCTGGCCGGTGTAGAACCAGAGCGCATGGGCATCGCCCCAGTTGAGGCCACCCGAAAGGTCATGGACCGCCTCGATCTCACCTTCGATGACCTCGACCTCATCGAGCTCAATGAGGCCTTTGCCGCCCAAGCCCTCGCGGTACTAGATCAGTGGGGCATCTCCCCCGAAGATCCTCGCTTCAACCCCAACGGTTCCGGCATCTCGCTGGGCCACCCGGTGGGCGCGACCGGTGCCCGCATCGTGGTTACCGCCGCGCACCACCTGCGCCGCACCGGCGGCAAGCGCGCGCTAGTCACGATGTGCATCGGCGGCGGCCAGGGCCTTGCCGCCATAATCGAAACCGCCTAGTCCTCGCAGTGAGGGCCTAGGCGGTATCGGGGGCGGGCGACCAAGCTAGCCTTGGACGCTCACGCTGCCATCTGCATTAACGTTGACTTGCGCCGCCATGGCGCGCGCCACGTTAAGACGCTGCCAGGAGCCGTCCTTGCCTTGCCAATCCAATGGATTGCCGGCAGGACGTGCGGTCTGGCGTAGCACCTCGGCGCGCTGTTCCGGTGTCAGGTTCGGGTGGGAAGCTGCGAGTAGTACCGGGGCGGCCTGCGGAACGACCATCGGCGCATCCGTCGGATTGCTTGGAGTAAAATCATAATCCAAGAAATCCGTGTATTCGTCTACAGCATCTGTAGTGGACCGGTATTCCTTGCCATCGGCCCTATCCTGTGCGACGAGTTCTTCTACAGATTTGCCCGTACGCCACTGAATCTCTTCACGAATTTCCTGCGCAGCCTGCTGCAATGCATCGCGCATGCGGTCATCGTTCAAACGATCCGCCGCCGCAGCTTGACCAGTCATGCGGCCACCAATGACGTCCAAGGGGTAGTGCACACCCAGAACGACGCGGTGGTTTCCTGCTTCGGCGCCGCGCAGCATTAATTGCGGGCCTACCTCTGGAAGCATAGAGGCCATCAAAGTGGTGATCCACGTTGCCTGGTTAGTGTGCCCGGAGGGGAAAGCCGGCGAGGTGGAATAGAGATCCTTCGACTCATCTTCGTAGCGGTTAATAGCATCGGGTGCCTGCACGAATGGGCGGTCATAACGGAAGTAGTACTTTTCTGCGAAGGTGGAGCTAGCCAGTCCACCTGCACGGGCGGCGTAGCCATTGCCCAGCAGGTACTGTGTTTTTGGCAGTCGATGCTCTGCCAAGGCTTCGCGGAATGCACCGCCCAGGCTCTCCCCCATGGAGTCCGAAATGGCTTCTAGCATCCCACCGGAGCTTGCCTTGGCATCGGATTGTGCTCGGGCGATCAGCTCAGGGTCATCGGCAGCCGCATTGTTAATGGCCACTACCTTATCCATGTTTTCTTCAAGGACCTCTGGCTGGTGCTTAATCTGGTCAAAACCGCGGACAACCTGCCAATAGTTGCCAAATTGGTAAGACGAAATATCGGATTCAAAGCCCACAAGATAGTCCGCACCAAAGGGCTGAGGAACCGGCGCGCCTGGGTGCTGCACAGGAGAAGGGCCAATGCTGGATCCACTGCTAGAACCCTGTACCTGCGGCACCTTGGACGAAAGCTCACCCGCCTGCGCAGCGGGTGCAAAGGAAGCAACGGTGAAGCTGGCGGCCGCTCCGAGAGCAAGTACTCGACGCGAAACACCACGATTGAAAATACGGGTCATATATCGCAACTTTCAGCTAGAAGTGATTTCCTCTGCACACTAACCAGCTAACGTTAAGGAAGTATGAACTGCGCACTAACCTTATTCAGCGCTTTTTTAAACAAATAGTTATATGACCGCTCAAGCTAATCGATGTCCCCAGCCTGCTCCACCCAGAACCGTGTTTCCTCGGACGGTTCAGCACCAGGCGCGGACAAGCCAGCCGTGGCGAGCGCGGCAAATGCCACTTCGGCGGCCATGGCCGAATCTCGCTGCTGATGAAGACTCATTAACTCAACCTAGCGCGAATAGGTGCCAATGAAAACAGGAGGGCGATTCCAGCGGGCGATTTCGGCGCGAAAGCGTACATACGCGGTAAGCTAGAGAAGAACTTTTGCTCGCATAGAATAAAGGGGAATTAGTCAATAATGATCCAATTCGTCTTCGGCGCCGCCGCAGGGTACGTATTTGGCACCAAGGCGGGCCGCAAGCGCTACCACCAAATGAAAAGCGCCTATCAAAAGACCGTCAACTCCCCCGCCACCAAATCTGCGGTGCGTTCCGCGCGCAAGATGGTAGCCAACCGCCTGGATCCAGAGCCACGCATGCGCGAAATCCACGACCTTTCCGAAAAGCGCCGTGGCAAAGGCAAGGCTCGCGGGAACCAGGCTCCACAGGCCGACCGGATTTATGAACCCGATGAGGACTAAAGCCTTCCCCGCAAACCCCTCCCCGGGCAGCGCCTGAACTAGCGCTCGAGTGCTTGCCCGGGGTTTTATATACCTGGGGTACCGCGAAAGGCGCGATCATTGAGCTCGCGGCGAGCCTGCTCCAAGGCAATGAGGTCTGCGAATACGGAGTTATAGCCTGCCTCATCATCGGTTGGCCGCATTCGGCCCAATTGGGCTTTCAGCTGCGCAATCTGATCACCCACGACGGTTTCCTGCAGCCGCGAGAGTACGGAATCCGCATATTTTTCTGCGCCCACGTCCGTGGGCAGGATGGCCTCGACTGCCAGCTCGGAGACGAAATTCCTTCCCGTAAGATCCTGCATTTCCCCGGCAACGGCGGCAATCCAATCCACCCCGGACATGGTGGCACCTTTTTCTGCGCCGCCCACGGCGGAAATCGCTTGGCGGACGATGCGGTAGGCGTCGTTGGTGTAGGCATCGGCAGTAATGCCATCAAAATATGAGCCAACGACCTCTGGCATCTGCAAGGCCAATTTCAGCGCCTCCCGCTGCGGCCACAGGTGGGTCTCCTTTGGGCTTGGCGGATGGATCATGGGCACATCCTGCTGCGCCGGCTGCGGCTGTGCATTATCAAAGCGGCGAATCGTCGGCTTGTCCACCTTCTTCGGCTTCTTTGCCTCCGCGCGCACTTGGCGCAGCACCTCTTCCGGATCATTCCAACCCACCCAGCCGGCAAGCCGGCGGGCGTACTCGCGCTGCAGGGGCTGGTCACGGATCTGTGCGACGATGGGCACCGCCCGCCGCAAAGCCTGCAAGCGGCCTTCGGCCGTATCGATCCGGAAATCAGCAATTACTGACTGAATGACGAACTCAAACATGGGGATGCGGTCTGCCACCAGATCGCGCACCGCGGCATCGCCCTTTTCAAGGCGCAGATCGCACGGGTCCATGCCGTCTGGGGCTACTGAGACGAAGGATTGTCCGGTAAATTTCTGCTCTCCGTCAAAGGCACGCATCGCGGCCTTCTGTCCCGCCTCATCACCATCAAAGGTGTAGATGAGCTCGCCGTGGAAATAGGAATCATCCAGCATGAGCCGACGCAGCACCTGCAGGTGCTCCCCACCGAAGGCCGTACCGCACGAGGCCACGGCAGTCTTAATGCCTGCCGCGTACATGGCCATCACATCCGTATAGCCTTCCACCACCACAGCTTGGTGGCCTTCTGCGATATTGCGCTTGGCCAAATCCAACCCAAAGAGCACCTTGGACTTGTGATAAAGCATGGTCTCGGGCGTATTCATGTACTTGCCCAGCTTGTCATCATCAAAGAGCTTGCGCGCACCAAAGCCAATGACGTTGCCGGAAAGATCCTTAATAGGCCACAGCAACCGGCGGTGGAAACGGTCAATGGGACCGCGCTTTCCCATCTTGGAAATGCCGGCTGCCTCTAGCTCTTCAAAGGAAAAACCCATGCGCAATAGGTGCTTTGTGGCGGTGTCCCAACCTTCCGGAGCGTACCCGCACTCGAAATCATAAATAACCTCACGGCTAAACCCGCGGTCCAGCAAGAAATTGCGCGCCGTTGCCGCCTCTGGGGTTTCCAGCTGCTTCCGGTAAAACTCGTGCACCGCTTTATTCGCCGCGATTAGCCGCTGCCTCGTACCCGGCTTCTCATTGCGGGCACCGGTCGAGCCACCCTGGTAATTAATGTGGTAGCCAATCTTCTGCGCCACAGCTTCCACGGCCTCCGGAAAAGAGACCTGTTCCATCTCCATCAGGAAGCTGAATACATCGCCACCCTTACCGGTGGAAAAGCAGTGATAATAACCGCGCTGCGGGCGGACGTGGAAGGACGGCGTCTTTTCATCCTTGAAAGGGCTCAACCCCTTCAAAGAATCATGCCCGGCAGGTTTGAGCTGCACGTATTCGCCCACGATTTCTTCTAAAGGCGCGCGTTCACGGATAGCTTGGATATCACTGTCCGGAATTCTGCCCTTTGCCATGGCTACAGACTACCCCGCCCATTTATCGAATGCTCAACCGCCAAAGCCAGGATGGTCGCATTGGGTTGTCCCGCTCAACAAGTACACAGAATCACCGTGTTTTACCCACATGTGGGGCAGCCTTTCGCCGAGTATTCCCACCCCCGGGACGGGGCAATTTTGGATATTGCTCTTGACGCAGTGGACGTTTATGTTTTGGAGATATTTCCTGCAACAATAAGGAGCATGTCCAAGTCCAAAGCGTCTAAGAAATCGCTTCCAGTGGCCCTTGGTGGACTCGCCATCGTCGCAGGCGCTAGTTATTTTGGCTTCGACCTCGGCGGTAACGAGGATGCAACGTCAACGGACGAGACCTGCGCAATTTCTTCCCTTCCCAGCGAGGCCGAAGAAACCGCAGACGATATTCTCGCCGGCGGCCCTTATGACTATCCCGACAAAGACAATTCCCATTTTGGCAATTATGAAGGCGTCCTCCCCCAGCAGGCGCAGGACTATTACCGCGAGTACACGGTAGAAACCCCTGGCAGTAATCATCGCGGATCGAGGCGCATCGTCACCGGCGGCGGCACCGAAGTCGACCCCGATGTGTGGTACTACACCGACGACCATTACCAAACATTCTGTTCTATCCCGGACGCAGAGGATTAATAGTGCACCGCATTTTAATTACGGAACCCATCCGTACCCGTACGGATTTCTTCAATGCCTTAGGACGCACCCATGGATGTGTGGATTGTGGCCCGCGCAGCCTAGAGGATCTAGCTAACTTCCTGCGTAAGAATGAAGTATCCACCATCGTGGCTGCCAATATGGAAATGGAATTGGATGACTTCGCGGCCATCGCGGCCGTTGTCCAAGATGAAGGCGTTAGGCTCGCACGCTAATAGCTAGTCCGCGGATGCTGTTACTCCGCAGATGCTGGCATTCCGCGGATGCTATAGGTCCTCTGCTATAACTGAGCATCGCGCGCCCTCAGTTATCACTTTTCCGCTTCAAAAATAGCAGCGGAGGTTGCACTTTTAGAGAAAGGCCGCTGCCGGAACCATCTGACCGAGCCCACGGCCCGTATAGCTACTAGCCCAAGAACCCCGAAAGGTCAGCGCTCCGGCGGGCAAGCCGCTCGAGGCGGGATTCGGTCATGGAGGCGATCTGGTCAACGATGGCACGGTCGCGGGCGGCGTCGGTATCGGCCTGCTCCCACCACAGGCGGAAGGTGGCATCGAGCGAACCGGGCGCACCGGCCACGAGGTAATCGTAGACGCGGTAAATGCGCTCGCGCTGGCGGTCTTGGCGCGCTAAGTGCGCTGGTTCATCCATTACATAAAGCACGGCGATCGTCTTTAAAAGCTTGACCTCTGCCTGCGCCAAGGGGGGAACGCGCAGGTCACCGTGCATGCGGCCGAGCTTATTGGCGCTGATGAGCTCGGCATTCGCCTCCGAGGTGGCACCGATGGTGGCGCCCACATAGCGTCCCACCAGCTCAGAGGTCATCTTTTTCAGCTTGGCATAATCGCGCAGGGTGTAGTCGAAATTACCAAGGGCGTTGATGACATCGAGGTTGCGCAGGCTATCGGCGGCTTCCAAGAGTTCATCGGCAGTTCCGCCAAAGGCCTCAGCGCCCTTTTCTGCAAGGTGGGCTAGTTCCACCAAATCCCACAACACGTTCAAGGAAATGCGCTGGGAGATGATGCCGTCTTCCACGTCGTGCACGGAATAGGCAATATCATCGGACCAGTCCATGACCTGGGCTTCGATGCACTTTCGCGTATCGCTATGGCCTTCGCGCAGCCACGCTAAAAGGTCAGCGTCCTCATCATAAGCGCCGTATTTGCGGTTGATGGTGCCATCCGGATTGGTCTTGGTCCAAGGATATTTGCAGGCCCCATCGAGCGCGGCACGGGTGAGGTTGAGACCAAAGCTGTGGGCGGTGCCATCGGCGTCCTCGGCTAAGACTTTGGGCTCGAGCCGGGTGAGGATGCGCAGCGTTTGCGCATTTCCCTCGAAACCGCCTTGCGCGACCTCATTGAGCGCATTTTCGCCGTTGTGGCCATAGGGCGGGTGGCCGATATCGTGGGTGAGCCCGGCCATGTCACAGAGATCCGGATCGAGGCCGAGGCCGGCCCCGATGCCGCGGGCAATCTGGCCAACTTCGAGCGAGTGGGTAAGCCGGGTGCGCGGGGTATCGCCATCACGTGGGCCTACGACCTGGGTTTTATCCGCCAATCGCCGCAGCGCAGCCGAGTGCAAGACGCGAGCGCGGTCGCGGGAGAATACCCCGCGGTGTTCTTCGATATCGCTAATCGTGGACCCCTTAGGCCGTTCTTCGGCCAGCCGGGCAAAATCAGCTGCAGCATAAGAATAAGACACGGCGTTTTAGTCTATTCCCCCAGCGTGCGCTCTGCGTCTTTATTTTGCATCGTTTCGTGCCGCAGCTTCTGATTCGGCCGCAGAATCAGCTCCATGCGGTACAGGCGCCTTTTCCAGGCCCGCGCGCACTGGGGAGAAACAATGCTGGCGAGCCCAATATAAAACAGCCCGCCGCATTCGTGTGCGAGGTAGCGCCACCAAGGCTTGGAAAAGCGCCGGGCGGGATAATAAGGCGTGCCCGAAACCGAGGCATCGAGCCCTTCCTGCTTGGCGATGACCCACGTGCGCAACCTGTGCAAGGGATCGGTGACGATGATGGCATCGGCAATGCCGTGGGCATCGATAACCGCAGCTAAGGACTCGCGCGTATCGAGGCCTTTTTCCACAACAGAAACCTGCAGCTCAGGGAAGTGCTCGCGCAAGTAATCGCGAGCTACCCCGGCCTCGGTAAACCGATCCCCGGGCAGCTGGCCGCCCACGGTAATCACTGGCAGGCCGCGGGAAATGGCCAGCTCCCCGGCATGGCGCAGGCGCCCGGCCAGGATGCGGGAGGGGCGGCCATCGTATTGCGCGGTGCCTAAAACAACGACGTATTTCACAATGCTTCCCACCCTACTGCCTGCGAAGGAGGTTCTCCGGATTGGGCGTTCGGGCAGGTATGGTTGTGGGCATGAATCTTAGTGCACGAATCGGCCGCGCTACCATCGCGGCATTTTTGCTCGGCTGCACCTCCATTGGCGCAGGCCAGGCCCTAGCCGCGGAGACCACTACCATCGCCCAAGCCCCGGATACGGCGGCGGTGACAGACAGGGTAAATGATGAGGCAGGGGTCTTAAGCACCGAGGAAATTAGGGAGATCAATGAGAAGATCACCCAGCTGCAAAAAGACCAGTCGCTCATTATCTTTGTTGTCTTCGCAAACGATCTTGGCACTGATCCAGAAAGCTATGCGCGCAGCATCGTCAACGAAAAGGGCCCGAATTCCGCGGCCTATGTCGTTGGCGTCAATGAGCGCCAGGTGGGCGTGCAGACCGGCGATCAATGGCCCGAGGGCCGCCTGGATCAGATGTATGATGCCGCCTACAGCAAGCTATCCGCAGAGGAATACGGCGCTTCCGCGATCGCGCTTGCCGGTGCCGCCCTTGGCACCTCCAGCTCCTCCGATTCTTCCGGCATAGCCTGGCTGGGCGGTGGCGCCGCCGCCATCATCGCTGCAGGCGGTGGCGTCTGGTACTACTCTCGCCGCAATACAAAAAAGAATCAGGCTAAGACTTTAGAGTCTGCCCGCGAGATTGCGCCAGAAGATACCGACCAATTAAACCGGCTGCCGCTAGATACCCTGGATAAGTTGGCCCAGGAAGAATTGGTCTCCACGGATGAATCCATCCGCCGCGGCAAGGAAGAGCTCAATATCGCTTTATCTGAGTTCGGACCGGAGCGCACCCGCCCGTTTACCAAGGCGATGAATCATTCCACCTCTACCCTGCAAAAAGCCTTCAAGATTCGCCAGCGCCTCGATGATGCGGTACCAGAATCCCAAGCCGAGCGCCGGCAAATGCTAGTAGAAATCGTCTCTACCTGCGGCCAGGCCGATGATGCCCTAGATAGCCAGGCAGAAGAGTTCGCCCAGATGCGCGACCTGCTGCTACAAAGTGACTCCAAGTTGGACGAGCTCACCCAGCGCACCGTCGGGCTGCGCACTCGCTTGCCGGGCGCCGAAGGTACCCTCACAAAGCTCCAAGAGGACTACTCCGCAGAGGTCCTATCCTCCATTGCGGATAACCCTGAATTGGCGAGTGCCTCCCTCGATGAGGCGGAAAAGCTCCTGGACCAAGCCCGCAAGGTGCAGGGCCAGCCGGCTGGGAAGCAGGGTTCACTCGTGGGCCTTATCCGCGATATCGAGCACGCCACGGAGGTCACCGATAGGCTCCTGACCGGTGTAGAGCACGCCGAGGAGAATATCTCCTCCGCGCGCCGCAATTTGGGCGCGCTCATCACTGAGGTCGAGGACGAAATAGAGGAAGCCCGCGAGCTGGAGCGCCAGGGCAAATCCCAGGGCACCCAGGCGGATTGGGAGGCCCTCGAGGAGCTTCTGCAGCGCGCCTCTGCTGCGGTCACTGACGCCAAGCAGCAGGGCGATACGGATCCCTTGGGCCAGCACACCGCCCTTATGAGCATCGATACCGAGCTTGATGAGGGCCTCGACCGCGTGCGGGAAAAGACTTCCACCCACGCGCGCCAGCTCGAGCTTTTCCACCAGCAAATGTCGGTGGCAGAATCCAATATTCAGGCCGCTGAGGATCTCATTTCCTCGCGCGGGCGCATCGTTGGTTCCGGCGCCCGCACCGCGCTTGCCGATGCCAAGCGTCTCCACGCCCAAGCCCTGCACACCCAACGCAGCGATATCCGCGGCGCGTTGCAATCCTCCCGCGAAGCCGTTGCCGCAGCGCAAACCGCCTTGCAACGGGCCAAGGATGATTCTGACGAGTATCGCCGCCAGCAACAACGCCAGCAGACGAGTTCCGCTGCCGGAAATATCATCACCGGAATGGTCTTAGGCCAAATCCTTGGTGGCGGTGGCCGCGGCTTCGGCGGCGGTTTCAGCGGAGGCGGCGGTAGCTTCGGTGGCGGTGGAGGAGGGTTCTCCGGCGGCGGTGGCGGAGGCGGTTTCCGCGGCGGCTCGTTCTAGAGCGGCGCCTTCCAGAGTGGCTCCTTCTAGACCGCCGGCTTAGAAGACCGGCTTGGTCGGTACTTAACCGCGCACGATGCGTGGTGTGGCATCGACAAGCAGGCAGCCATAACTCAGCACCACCGCATCCACGTCCGGCAAGCCGTGCCCGCTGGAATTGGAGGCCGATACTTCCAGGCCACTGCCCCGCGGGGTAAGACGGGCAACTTCGGTGCCCTCCGCATTACCTTGTTGTCCGTCAAGGGCGAGTATGCGGCGCTGCTTGCCAAAGATAGCGGACCGCTCCAAAAGGTAGTGGGCATCTCCGCAGGTAGCGCGCAAACGCGTGACGGTCAATCCCGCTTGCGAGACTTCACATTGCTTTGCGGTGCCGGAGTCCGCGCTGCGGCTGGCACGCGGCTGGGCCCGCAGGAAAAAGCGCGGGGAGGCGGTTGTCCCGTCTAGCGAGGTCGCCACGTCAAAAAGCGTATCTGGTTGTGTGGGATCCCCAGAGAGCGCGCCAGCAATGGTCAGTACCCCGTCCCGCACCCAAGCGATATCGGTTCCGCGCGCATCGCGCAGCGTAGTACCGTTCCACCGCCACGGCATCGTTTCCGCCATTAGAAAATGAACACCGCCAGCAAGGCGACGATGGAAGCCAATACCAGCGTGATGATCCATACCCACGCGGAGTTTTTGGTGTTCTTTTCCAAAATGGCGCGGGTAAACCAGCTGAGACCGGCGATCTCGGCGGTGCTCAAGCCTTTCGCATCCTCCTCGAATTCCAAAATGGCCTTGCGCACACCGGAGTTCTTAGCGGAAAACTGCGCCACTTTATTGTCATCGACGTCATCGATGATCCAATCGCCACTGTTTTCATTGACGTAATGAAAGGTGCGGCCATTGAGCGAGGCTTCAAGGCGCTTGTCGCGGCCGAGACGGCCGGCGAGGCGGTAGACGGAGCCATCATCAAGCGTGGCCGAAGCCCCCAAATCGCTGACCTCGACGCGCCAAAAGTTGCCATCCACCTCCGCGGAATGTTCCGCAAAGACGCCTAGGCGCTCCGGGCCCTCCTCAACGAGGAGGACGGGCTTGTCGCGCTCGGAGCGATCCCAGCTGGTGTAGTGCATCTGCTTAGCACCCAATCAGGCGCGCTGCGAGGTAGGACTCAAGATCCTCAATCTTTACGCGCTCTTGCTCCATGGTGTCGCGCTCGCGCACGGTCACGGCGTCATCCTCGAGCGAATCGAAGTCGAAGGTGACGCAGAAGGGCGTACCCACCTCATCTTGGCGGCGGTAGCGTCGGCCGATGGCACCAGAAACGTCGAAGTCCACGTTCCAGTAGGCGCGCAGCTTATCCGCCAGCTCGCGGGCCGGAGTGGAGAGCTCTTCCTTCTTGGACAACGGCAGGACGGCAACCTTGATGGGCGCCAAGCGGCGGTCCAAGCGCAGAACCACGCGCTTGTCGGTGCCGCCCTTAGCGTTCGGCGCTTCTTCCTCGTCGTAGGCATCTACCAGGAAGGCCATCATGGAACGGCCCAGACCAGCGGCTGGCTCGATGACGTAGGGAATCCAGCGCTCATCATTGGCCTGGTCATAGTAGGACAGGTCCTCGCCAGAGCCCTTGTCGTGGACGGAAAGGTCATAGTCGGTGCGGTTGGCCACACCTTCCAATTCGCCCCACTTGGAGCCCTTGAAGCCGAAGGCGTACTCCACGTCCACGGTGCGCTTGGAGTAGTGCGACAGCTTTTCCTTGGGGTGCTCGTACAGGCGTAGGTTTTCTTCCTTGATGCCCAGGTCGGTGTACCACTTGTAGCGGTCATCAATCCAGTACTGGTGCCACTCTTCGTCCTCGCCAGGCTTGACGAAGAACTCCATCTCCATCTGCTCGAACTCGCGGGTACGGAAGATGAAGTTACCCGGGGTGATCTCGTTGCGGAAGGACTTACCAATATTGGCAATGCCGAATGGCGGCTTCATGCGCGAGGAGGTCATCACGTTCTTGAAGTTGATGAAGATACCCTGTGCGGTCTCGGGACGCAGGTAGTGCAGACCCTGCTCGTCATCGACCGGACCCAAGAAGGTCTTCAGCAGGCCAGAAAAGGCCTTCGGCTCGGTCCAGTCACCTGGCTGGCCGGTTTCCGGGTCGTTGATATCAGCCAGGCCATTTTCTGGCTCGTGGCCGTGCTTTTCTTCGTAGGCCTCGAGCAAGTGGTCGGCGCGGTAGCGCTTACCGGTGTGGCGGGATTCCACTAGAGGATCAGTAAAGACCTCCACGTGGCCGGAGGAGACCCACACCTGGCGCGGCTGGATGACGGAGGTATCCACACCCACGACGTCGGGGCGGGATTGGACCATGTGGCGCCACCACTGGCGCTTAATGTTTTCCTTCAACTCCACACCAAGAGGACCATAGTCCCAAGCGGAGCGGGAACCGCCGTAAATCTCACCCGCCTGGTAGACCAAGCCGCGGCGTTTACACAGATTAACAACGGTATCGATAAGGGATGCCATGGTTGTAAAGGACTCCTCTGGTAGGGGACAGTCGTGACAATCCCATTCAGTCTAACCCTTATCCCCCATCAGTAGTGAGATCAGGGGGTGCAAATTTAAATCGGTTAATGTACAGGTAATGACCAACTTGAGGTAATATAGTAGTGGTCGACAGATAATAGATACCGTATTGAAGGTGCCCACTCCCTATGACGACCGTTCAATTAGCATTTAATAACTCTGCGGCCGCAAGCGTTATCGCGGCCCTCGATTCCCCGCTGCGCATTTCCATCATTACCCGCCTGGCGGAGCGCGACCATTACGTACACGAGCTGGTTAAAGCCACCGGCAAGTCCCAGCCGCTGATTAGCCAGCACCTGCGAGTTCTTAAGCAGGCAGGCATTGTCAGCTCCGAGCGCAATGGGCGCGAGGTGACCTACTCTCTGGTCGCACCGGAGGTTTTAACCCTTTTGGAAGACGCCGCGAAAATCGCCTCTTAATAACCGGTCTGCATATAAAGACGATTTATCATAGCGCTTGTTGAAAAAGAGTTGATAATATGAATGCCATGTCCATTCATGAGAGTATCCCCAAGCTCGGCTCGCGCAATACTAAACAGCGAACCGCGGTTGTTGAGGTCCTGCGGGACATCGACAAGTTCGCCTCCGCCAAGGAAATTTATCACCAGCTCCAAGAGCGGCAAGAAAAAGTCGGTCTCACCACTGTCTACCGCACCCTACAATCTCTTTCCGATATTGATGCCGTAGATGCACTACACATGCCCAATGGCGAGACCCTGTACCGCCATTGCGAAACCGATGCGCACCACCACCACTTGGTATGCACCAAATGCGGCCGCACCGAAGAAATCGATGGTGGACCCATTGAAAAGTGGGCTTCGGCCGTAGCCGCCGAGTACAACTTCGAGCTTACCGGCCACGACGCGGAGATCTTCGGCGTCTGTTCGCAGTGCGCGGCCGCACAGTAGTCACCGCACGGTAGTCTCGCGCGCCTTACTTAGCTGCTACTTCCCTACTTCACAGCACCGAAGCGGCGATCCCGGCGGGCATATTCCTCAATGGCGGCGAAGAGGTCCTCCGGGGTGAAATCAGGAAATAGCTTGTCCTGATAAATCATCTCGGCATAGGCGGACTGCCACAGCAGGAAGTTCGAGGTGCGCTTCTCACCGGAAGGCCGCAAGAATAGGTCCACGTCCGGCATCCCGGGATCATAGAGATGCTCTGCGATGGTGCTTTCTTTAATATCGCGCGGGCGAATTTCACCAGCGGCGACCTTTTCCGCAATCTGGCGCACGCCATCGACCATTTCCGCCCGGCCGCCGTAATTAACGCACATGGCCAGCGTCATTTTTGTATTATTCTTGGTCAATTCTTCGGCGGTTTCGAGTTCCTTAATCACCGAGCGCCACAGGCGCGGACGACGCCCCACCCACACCACGCGGACACCGCGCTCATTGAGCCACTCTCGCTGCCGGCGCAGCACGTCGCGATTAAAGCCCATCAAAAAGCGCACCTCTTCAGGGCTGCGCCGCCAGTTTTCAGTGGAAAATGCATAGGCCGAAAGGTACGGGACACCGGCGGCGAGGCAGGCATCGACGACATCGAGAAGCACCGCCTCTCCCCTGCGGTGGCCTTCCGTCCGTTTCATGCCCTTTTCCTGGGCCCAGCGGCCATTGCCGTCCATCACCAACGCAATATGGCGCGGCAGCAGCTCTTCCGGGATATTCGGCGGGGTCAGGCGACGAGAAGGATCTGGGGTAATCACGGACTACAGTTTACTGTTCCATCACCTGTAATGCGGACACATTTCGCTCCATGTGCCACTGCAGGTGCGCCCGCGCTAGCCGATGCCCCTCCTGCCGCTGCGCATTCGTCGGATTCGTCGGGTAGCCATGTGCCAAAAGCCACAAATGGTGGAGGGTTTCCGGATCCACCTCTGCAGCACCTGGCGGCCGGCATTCGTGGCAGGCGGCGCCGCCGACGGCCGGGTGAAAGGCGTGGTGCGGGCCGGGGCGCTGGCACTGGGCGCAATCAAAAAGGCTCGGCGCCCATCCGGCATGCGCCATGGCCTGCAATAAGAACGCATCAAGCGTTTGCGTCGGCTCCTCGGTTTGCAATTGCTCGAGCGTAGCTACGACTGCGTTGTAGAGGTACGGGTCGCCGTCGCCATCCGCGTAGATGAGCCGCTCCGCCGATTCCAAGACCGCGCAGGCGGCCGTATAGCGCTCGTAGTCTTCAATGAGGCGCGCGCCAAAATAATTTACCGTATCCGCCTGGGAAATCGTGGCCAGGTTCTTTCCCACGTACAACTGTACGTCCAGATTGACGAATAGCTGCAGCCGCGATCCAAAACGGGACTTTGCTCGGCGCACGCCCTTGGCCACCGCACGCACCAACCCATGGTTTTGGGTAAGAAGTACGATTACGCGGTCGGCTTCCCCAAAATCATAGGAGCGAATGACCACGGCGCGGTCGCGATAATTTTCGCGCATGGCCTTTTAAAACCCAAGCCTGCCCAGCGACTTGGCGTCTGATTGCCAATTCTTCAGCACCTTGATGCGCAGGTCCAGGTAAACGTTCTGTCCCAATAGCTCCATGATTTCCTTGCGGGCATTGCCCACGATGCGGCGGAAACGCAGACCATCTTTACCTTCGATGATGCGCTTTTGCCCCTGGCGCTCCAAGTACATGATGGCGTGAATGTCCAGCACTCCCTCACGCGTGCGCGAGGGCAGCATTTCATCGATCTGCACCGCAACCGAGTGTGGCAGCTCCGCCTTCAGGCCAGATAGTGCGGCCTCACGGATAAGTTCTTCAATGCGCTTTTCTTGCCGCTCATCCGTGATGTGATCATCCGGATAGAACTTCGGGCCCTCCGGCAAGTGCTCCACGATGACCTGCACCAAGTCATCCAACTGCACGCCCTTTTTACTAGACACCGGAATCACCACAGCCTCCGGATCCTCTTGCGACAAGAGCTCGTGCAAGGCCAAAAGCTGCGCACCCACCTGGTCCTTGGAGGCTTTATCCAGCTTGGTCACGATGCCGATGATGGGGGTCTTCGGCGCAATCGAGCGCACATTGTCCAAGATCCACCGGTCACCCGGACCAATCTTTTCATCTGCCGGAATGGTCAATCCGATGACATCCACATCCGCATACGTTTCTTTGACCACTTCATTAAGCCGCTCGCCCAACAAGGTGCGGGGGCGGTGCAGACCCGGTGTATCCACCACGACGACCTGTGCATCCTCGCGGTGAACCAGACCGCGGATGGTGTGGCGGGTCGTTTCCGGCTGGTCCGCGGTAATGGCAATCTTTTGGCCCACCAGCGCGTTAGTCAGCGTGGATTTACCCGTATTCGGGCGGCCCACAAAGGATACGAATCCAGAGTGGAATCCTTCTGGGGTATCCGTGTACTGCGAATAATCTAACGGAGCTGCCTTCTCCCCGGCGGCTTCCGGAGCTGCATCATCGGGGTCATCTGGCAGGCCCTCGAATGCCGCATCAAACTGTGCATCAATATCAGAACTCATTACCTGCAATGATAGCCCACAGCACCAAAATCTCCGATTGTTTCACGCACTAACAAATCTGCAGGCTAAGCTAAGACCGTTCTCTCCTCCTCGGTGTATTTCTCACCGCTTCCTGAAAGGCACTCCGCCATGCCAACCAAGTCTCCCCTACTGCTCCTGGGCGCTCTTCTCACCATTTCCCTTAGTGCCTGTTCATCCCCTGTTGCTGGTACTTCGCCTTCCGAAGAGGAATCCACCAGTACTTCTTCCAGTTCAGCATCCAGCTCATCGAGTGCGTCCTCTTCGAGCAGCGTTGCACAATCCACCACGCAAGAGCCGACCTCCGAAACCCCAGCAGAACCAGAAACCCAAGTAGCAACTGAGAAGTCAGGCGCACAACCGCAAGCGGCCGCGACGGAGCCTGAGCTGCTGTACTGCGAAATCGGCCTTGGCGCATTCGGGAGATTTTCTGATGGCTCTTCGCACCAAACCGAACTGTGCAATACCCCTGCACTCCAGCGTTCCGTACGCGCGGAAGGAGTATGCGGTGGCCTTAATGGGCACTTGCTTTATCCAGACGAATGGCCAGAGCTTTGCAACGGCGGCGCTCCATATTCGGGACCGCCGCAGGGTGGAGCGTCACCAGAATTCTATGACGAAGGTTCTCTCGCGGGAACGCCCTTGGAAACACAAGGGGAAGGCCTTTAGAGCGGAGCCCCGAAACTGTACCGCGCCGTTCTTTTCGCAGATGCTATAGGTCCACTGCAATAACTGAGCATATTCGCGCCTGAAATGTAGCAAATCGCGCTCAGATATACCTGAGGACGTTGACCTTTTGATGTTCCTATCAGGTCAACACCAGCCCGAAGGCCCCGCGCCCTCAAAATAAACGAGGGTGCGGGGCCTTCAGGAGCTAATAGCCGTGAGTCTATTTCTTGAATTCATCCGGCAGTGGGCCAAGCTGCGGTCCGTCCGGGTAGTACTTCCAGCCGTCCTTGATACGAACATCATCGGACCATGGCAGTTTGTACTCGCCCTTGGCAAGGTCTTCGACCCAGGTGAGGTAGTTTTCGGTCTTTCCGCCTGGGTAACCGACATAGCCGCGGTTGCCCAGGTTGAAGATGTTGTTTTCTAGGCCCCAGTTGATGCGCGCCTTATCAGCCAACGCTGGGAATACCTCTGCGGTGACGATTTCGCCCGGGTTGCGGTGACCCTCAGAAATCATGTGGCCATCGTAGTTGCAGACATTTCCTTCACCGAAGTAGTAAAAGACCTGGTCATAGCCCGCCAAGTTCACCGATGCCGTATACATCAGGTTCTGGAAGGCATTGGTCTTATTGGTCATGATCCACTGGTCTTGGGTCTGAGTGGAATAACCCGAGATGCGGATGTAGACATTGGCACCCTTATACGCCGCTTCGCGGGCGAGCTCTGGGAACATGCCATCGTGGCAGATATTGACTGCAAGCTTGGAGCCCTTGGGGCCATCGCACACCGGCATGCCCAGGTCACCTGGGTACCACGGCTCGATGGGGGTCCATGGCTGCAGCTTACGGTAGTGCAGTGCAATCTCACCGTCGGAGTTGATGATAATCGCCGTGTTGAACGGGGGTTTTCCTTCCTCATGGTTGGGTTCCATGATGGAGAAGACGCCCCAGACGTCGTTATCCTTACAAGCCTGCTTGTACTGGTCCACCTTGGGGTCATCGAGCCCAATGAGGAATTCATCGTAGGACCAAATCTTGGTGTTCAGTCCCGAAGAGGAATACTCCGGAAAGACGATGAGATCCAAGTCTGGGTAGCCCGCCTTGGTCGAGGCCACCATGCGGCAGATTTCATCGACGTTTGCTTGAACGTCTTCTGGGGTATTGACTACGGGAACTGGGTACTGGATGAGGGCCATCAACAGGCCGTCGGGGGATGCGCTGATGCTTCCGGTGCTGGACAAGACGGGACTCCAATCGCGTCGTTGATTAAGTTACACCTATCACTCTATATGACGAACCTCACGTATTCACCTGAAAAGCGACGTGCTTGTCTCAAATTACAGACCGCATCCCTC
Source organism: Corynebacterium sp. KPL2680 (assembly GCF_040225675.1). Classification (NCBI taxonomy): domain Bacteria; kingdom Bacillati; phylum Actinomycetota; class Actinomycetes; order Mycobacteriales; family Corynebacteriaceae; genus Corynebacterium; species Corynebacterium sp. KPL2680. Next base: position 70,774 of record NZ_JBEHFM010000002.1, on the reverse strand, counting down.
TTGGGGCAGCCTTAGAGCTCCTCCGCCTGGAATTGCATGCTTGGGTGAGCAAAAGCATCCTGGGCCTGAATGAGCTGCAGCTCGGTGGATTCCGCTTCATACGTCGTACGCAGAAGCTCGTAGACAGAAGATGCGGTGCGGCGCAGCGCCTCTTTAACGTCATGGGTTTCAACGTAGTGGCCAGTAAACAGCGCCGCGGTCACGTCACCAGAGCCGTTGCGCTTAACCGGCAACAGCGGGGTCGAGAGCAAGAAAGCACGCTCACCATCAACGGCCAGCATCTCGATCTGATCCGCAGGGGTTTCCGGGCGCTTTACGGAGGTAACCAATACCGTCTTCGGACCCATTTCCTGCGCCTTCTTCACCGCCGCCAAGGTCTCGTCCAAGGTGCTGACCTCGGTATCGGTCAGATAGCCCAGCTCAAATTGGTTCGGGGTGATGATATCGGCCACGGGCACCACGCGGTCACGCAGCAGTGGCGGAATGTCATCGGAAACGAAGCAACCCGACTTCGCATTGCCCATCACGGGGTCGCAAGCATAGAGCGCCTTGGGGTTGACGGCCTTGATGCGGCGAACGGTGTCCACGATGGCATCGGCAATGTCGGAGCCGCCTTGGTAGCCGGAAAGGATGGCGTCGATATTTTCAAAAGCACCGCGCTTTTCGATGCCATCGATGATCGACGTGACATCACTAGCCGGAATCATCGGTCCGCCCCAGTCACCGTATCCGGTGTGGTTGGAGAAGTTCACCGTGTGCACGGGCCACACTTCGTGGCCGGCGCGCTGGAGGGGAAATACGGCCGCGGAATTTCCCACGTGGCCGTAGGTGACATGAGACTGGATGGAAAGGATAGTCATAGCTATCCATTGTGCTACTGCCGGTGCACAGAGACAAAGGAAGGGGCGAAATTATTCGTGGGGTTCCTCGTCCTTTGGCTCCCCGATGGCCGGAATACCGCCACCGGGCACCTGTTCATCGAGGCGGGCTCGCTCGGCAGCATCAGGAAAGGCCTTCGGGCCCGAGGGCTTTGGCTGGTAGCTCTTCCCGCGTGCGGTGAGGTCATCGTACCAATCCGCCAGCAGCTCATTCTGCCGGGCAAACATTTCCTTTTCCTCCGCCGCGGTGGCGTGATCGTAGCCCAGCAAGTGCAGGCAGCCGTGCACCGTCAAAAGCGCGAGCTCGTGCCCGAGCGAATGCCCGGCGGCATCGGCCTGGCGGAGGGCAAACTCGGGGCACAATACGATATCGCCAAGCATGGCAGGTCCCGGATCGGCGGCATCGGGGCGCCCGCCACCAGAAGTGGCGCCGGGGGTGAGCTCATCCATGGGAAAACTCATCACATCGGTAGGGCCTTCCAAGTCCATCCAACGGATGTGCAGATCCTCGATGGATTTCAGGTCCACGCAGGTAATGGTGCATTCCGCATCGGGGTTGATATCCATGGCGCCGAAGGCATAGGAGGCGACATCGATCAGCATCTCCTCGTTGACGCCATCAAAACCCGACTCATTGAGAAATTCGATACTCACTTATTCCCCTTCGTATTCCGCAGCCTTTTTATTATCAAAGGAATCATAAGCATCCACGATGCGGCCCACCAGCTGGTGACGCACCACGTCTTGGGCGCTGAGATCCGCAAAGTGGATATCATCCACGTTATTGAGGATCCGCCGCACGATACGCAGACCGGAAATCTGGCCGCGCGGGAGATCCACCTGGGAGATATCGCCGGTGACCACGATGGTGGAACCAAAGCCCAGGCGGGTCAAAAACATCTTCATTTGCGCCGGCGTGGTGTTTTGCGCCTCATCAAGGATGACAAATGCATCATTGAGCGTGCGCCCGCGCATATACGCCAGCGGGGCGACCTCGATGATGCCGGCATCCATAAGCTTGGGGATCATCTCTGGATCGAGCATGTCTCGCAGCGCGTCATAAAGCGGGCGCAGATACGGGTCAATCTTGTCATTGAGCGTACCCGGCAAAAAGCCCAGGTTTTCGCCCGCCTCAACCGCCGGACGGGTAAGAATAATGCGCGAGACCTGCTTATTTTGCAGGGCCTGCACGGCCTTCGCCACCGCCAGATAGGTCTTTCCTGAACCGGCCGGGCCAATGCCAAAGACCACCGTATTATTGTCGATGGCCTGCACATATTCGGATTGCCCCACCGTCTTGGGACGGATCGACTTGCCTCGGCGCTTGACGATGTCCGCCGCCATCGCCGCCGCTACCGACTGCGGCGCCTCCACGGCCACCATGTCCATGGTGTGCTTTACCGTATCGGTGGATACGGCATGGCCGCGCCTGGCGATGGCCTCGAGCTCGTCGAGGATCTTCGCCGCGCGGGCTACCTCGTAATCGGGGCCGGTGACGGTGACAATATTGCCCCGGGCAAAAAGGTCCGCATCGAGGCGGTCATTGAGCACGCGGAGGTTATCGTCCGCGCTGCCCAATACGCTGCTGACATACGCGGAATCGATCTCACATTTCTTGGTGATGATAGGCACGTCTAATAGGCTACCAGCGCTCAGTCCGCATGCCGATAGCCGCCAAAGCCACCATCGCCGCGCTGGCGGTGCGCAAAACCTCTGGGCCCAATTTGATGGGAACGGCCCCGGCCTCGCACAGTGTTGTCAGCTCTTTTTCCCCGATGCCGCCCTCGGGGCCGACCAAGAGGAAGACCTCGCCGCGCAGGTCCACCTCGCGGATGGATTCGGTGGCTTCCTCGTGCAGGACTAGCACGCTCGCGGATTCTGCGCGCTCTGCCAGTTCCGCAACCAGTTGGCGGGTGGTCAGCGGACCGCGAACCTGCGGGATGCGGTCTCGCCGGGATTGCTTTGCGGCTGCTTCAGCGGCGGCCTGCCATTTGGCGACGGCCTTCGGAGCCTTCTTCCCATCCCACTTAGCCACGCAGCGATCCGCCTGCCAGGCGATGATCTCATCCGCCCCAGCTTGGGTAGCCAGGTCAACGGCCAGCTCAGCGCGCTCGGATTTAGGGATCGCCTGCACCACCGTTACCCGCGGATTTGGCTCGGGGATGTGGGTAACGGACTCGACGGTGCCGGCTAAGCGGTCCTTGCCAGAGGTCTCGGTGACGGAGAGGGTGAGGCGGATACCGGTGCCATCGATAAGCGCTAGCTTCTCCCCCTGTTGCATCCGCTTGACCGTCACGGCATGGCGCGCCTCGGGCCCCGACAGCGTGATGCTGTCTCCGGCCTCGGCGGCGGAGAGATCCGGGTGAATGAAGACGGGCAGCGACATTAGCGGCGGAACTTATCGCGCAGGCGGGTAAAGAAGGAGTCTTCCTGCCCGTCGCTGGCGGTGCGCACGCGAGCGCCCTCATCGCGGGTATTGCGGATCTTTTCCAGCGCCTCGCGGCTCTTGCGGTCCAAGTCCTTGGGAACGACCACGTCCACGTGGGCAAAAAGGCTACCGTAACCGTCGGTGCGCAGGCGTGGCATGCCCGCGCCTTCGACCTTGATGGACTCGCCTGGCTGGGTGCCCGGCTCGATATCGATGGTGAGCTCTTCGCCATTGAGCTGATCGATGGTGAAGTTGGTGCCCAACGCAGCATCGATCATCGGCACGTGCACGGTGACGTTCAGGTCATCTGCATTGCGCTGGAAGACCTCGTGTTCCTGGGTGTGCACCTCCACGTAAAGGTCACCTGCAGGGCCACCGCCGTGGCCGACCTCGCCCTGGGAAGCCATGCGGATGCGCATGCCATCGTTGATGCCCGCCGGGATGGACACCGTAAGGTCGCGGCGCTTTTTCACGCGGCCATCGCCGGCGCACTGGTTGCAGGGATCCTCAATGATCTCGCCAAAGCCCTGGCACTTCGGGCACGGGCGGGTGGTCATCACGTTGCCCAAGAAGCTGCGCTGCATCTCCTGGATTTCACCCATGCCGTTGCAATTATCGCAGGTGACGGGCTTGGACTTGGAGTTTGAGCCGGTGCCACCGCAGGAATCACACAGCACCGCGGTATCGACGGTGACCTTCTTCTTCAGGCCCGTATAGGCCTCTTCCAGGGTAATCCGAGTGCGCAGGAGGGCGTCGTTGCCGGGCTGCACGCGCGACTTAGGCCCACGGGATCCGCCGCCGGCGCCACCGCCGAAGAACTCGGCGAAGATATCGCCCAAGCCACCGCCGCCGAAGCCGCTAAATCCGCCGGCACCGGCGCCAGCGCCACCGCCGCCTTGCTCCATGGGATCGCCGCCCATATCGACGATCTGGCGCTTTTGCGGATCCAGCAAAACTTCTTGGGCAACCGAAGCCTCGCGAAATTTCTCCGCCGCTGCCTCATCATCCGGGTTCACATCCGGATGATACTTGCGGGCCAGTTTGCGGTACGCCTTCTTAATTTCCTGGTCCGTTGCGTCCTTATCAACACCTAGGATGCCGTAATAGTCACGAGCCACTGTTAGAGATATTCCTTACTCGATCGTTTTGTTGGTATTACCTTGCAAAAATTTATGTAGCGACCGGCTAGTCTACTCGCACTACTCGCCGGCCAAAATTTCACTCACGTATTGTGCAACAGCAGAGACCTTAGAGATTGTTCCCGAATAGTCCATAAACGTCGGTCCCACCACACCAAGGCCGCCAAGCGTCGCCGCCTGTCCCCCGGTTCCAAAGCCATATCCGGCGGCAACGACGGAGGCATCGCGCAGTTGATCCTCTTCGTTTTCGTCCCCGATCACCACGGATACATTGCCCAGGTCCGGTACGCGCGCCAGCAATTTCAACACGACGACCTGTTCTTCCAAAGCCTCGATAATTTTGGGCAGCCCCTCCGGAAATTCGCGCGCGACGCGGGTGAGATTCGAGGTCCCCGCCATAATCAAGCGATCAGAAGGCTGTTCCACCAAGGTTTCAATGAGCGTGGTCGCCACTTTGAGCACGTGGTGGCGGATATCTAGAGGGGCGTCATCGACGAGGTGGGCGAGCTCCACGGAGGCATCAGTAAGCGTCTTGCCCACTAGCGCATTATTGACGATGTCCCGCAGGCGATACGTCTGGTCTTGGTCAATGACCTCATCTAGTTCCACGTTGCGCTGATCCACGCGGCCATTATCCGTAATCAGCACCAGCAGCACCCGCACCGGAGATAGCGTGACGACCTCGCAGTGCTTAACGCGCGAGATCTTCAAATTGGGCAGCTGCACCACGGCCGCCTGCTCAGTGACCTGAGCCAACAGCTGCACGGAGCGGCGCAGCACATCTTCGAGGTCTACCCCGCCTTCCAAGAAGCTCAGCATCGCTTTGCGCTCTGGGGTAGAAAGCGGCTTGACCTCGTGCAGAGAATCAACGAACTGCCGGTACCCCTGCTGCGTGGGAACGCGCCCGGAACTAGCATGCTGCTGCGAAATCAGCCCCTGCGATTCCAGCACGGCCATATCATTGCGGATGGTCGCGGAAGAAACGCCCAGACGATAGCGCTCTACCAGCGTTTTGGAGCCCACGGGTTCCTGGGAGGCAATGTAATCCGCAACGATGGCCCGCAGGACCTCCTTGCGGCGGGCATCAGTTGAGGTGGACACTTCTCAGCGCTCCTATTCTCTGCGGGTTAGTTTAAGTCGATGTACCGGCGTCTCTCTATAAATACAGCGTAAATCCAGTGCCAATCTTAAAAGTCTAACAAGAATAAGCCCGAATAAGGGGTTTTGGTGGTTCAGGGGCACATATAAGGAATTTCTGACGGCGGCTAGGACTCTTCGGCGATGAGGAGATCGGAGACGATGCCATCGGCAAGCAGGCGCCCGCGCTTGGTCACGCGCACGCGCTGGCCGGCGCGCTCGAGCAGGCCGCGGTCGATGAAGCCCTCCAACGCAGGGGCTGCGTGGGCATCGAGCCAGGATTCTGGGATGCCCTCGCGCAGGCGCAGGCCGAGCATCACCTTTTCCATGTGGCGATCTGCCTCCGTTAGGGTTTCACTGTCTTTGATGGCCAGCTCACCGTTTCCTATCGTTTGGATATAGCGATTGGGGTGCTTGACGTTATAAAAACGCTCGTCGCCTAGGTGGGAGTGCGCACCGGGACCTGCGCCCCACCAGTTGCCGTCCACCCAGTAAATGCGATTGTGCTCGCATTCGCCGCCGGGCAGCGACCAATTGGAGACCTCGTACCACTCGAAGCTGGCGTCTTCGAGGGTGGAAGAAATCATTTCGTAGCGCCGGGCCAGCACGTCTTCATCGGGGGCGGGAAGCAGACCCTTATTGACCTTGCGGGCCATGCGCGTGCCGTCTTCTACGATGAGCGAGTACGCGCTGACGTGGTCGACGCCGGTCTCGAGTACGCGGTCCAAGGTCCCGCGGACGTTATCGTCGGTTTCGGTGGGCGTGCCGTAAATCATGTCGAGGTTGACGTGCTGGAAGCCGGCCGCACGGGCCTCGCGCGCGGCGGCGAAAGCGCGTCCCGGGGTGTGGGCGCGCTCGAGCACCTGGAGCACGCTGTGCGAGGCGGACTGCATGCCGAGGCTGATGCGGTTAAAGCCGGCATCGGCAAGCGCGGCAAAGTACTCCGGCGAGGTGGACTCCGGGTTGGACTCGGTGGTGACCTCGGCGTCTGGGCTAAGCCCAAAGGTAGAGCGCACCGTATCCAGAATGCGGCTCAGGCCCTGACCCCCCAGGAGCGAGGGCGTGCCGCCGCCGATGAAGACCGTATCCGCGGTGCGCCCCACGCGGCCCGCCGCCATCTCCAGCTCCTTGTCCAAGGCATCGAGGTAAGGGCCGGTGAGATCGCGCGGGCTGCCCAACTCGCCGGGGGTATAAGTATTGAAATCGCAATAGCCGCAGCGGGTGGCGCAAAAGGGAACGTGGATATACAGCCCGAATGGTTCAGTCATGAATCAAACCCTAATAGGCAGGGAACAAAATGGCCGAAATGGGTGTTAAACATGTAGTATATTGCCAACTTCCCGCGTATAGAAAGGTACCTTCAGTGGAGCCTCCCAGTCGATGTCCCCGCCACCTTATAGGCGGTGGGGAGTAACTCATGTTATCGGCTATTTTGATGATCCTGGCAGGCTTTGTGGTCATCGGCATCATCATCGTCGCGAACGCTTACTTCGTGGCGCAAGAGTTTTCATTCATGTCTGTGGACCGCACCCAATTGCGGTCCATGGCCGCTGAAGGTGATAAATCCGCCCAGCGCGCACTCGACATCACCAAGCGCACCTCCTTCATGCTTTCCGGTGCGCAGCTCGGCATTACCATTACCGGCCTGCTCATTGGTTATGTGGCAGAGCCCCTAGTGGGCCAGGGCCTTGGCGTGCTGCTCGGCGGCGTAGGCATTCCCACCGGCGTATCCGTGGCTATCGGCACCATCGCGGCGCTGTTTATTTCCACCATCGCCACGATGCTCTTTGCGGAGCTTTTCCCTAAGAACTATACCATCGCCGCGCCCATGAAAACGGCGCTGCGCTTGGCCGCGTCCACGCAGTGGTATCTGCGCATTTTCGGCTGGCTCATCCGCTTTTTCGAGTACTCTTCCAACGCGATTTTGAAGCTATTTCGCATCGAGCCGGTAGAAGACGTCGATTCTTCCGCAACAGCCGATGACCTCGAATCCATCGTCGATTCCTCGCACGAAACCGGCGTTTTGGATGAGGATACTTATATGGTCTTGGACCGTTTGCTCGACTTTCCAGAGCACGACGTCGAGCACGCCATGATCCCCCGCTCCCGCGTGGACGTGATCGACCCAGGCACCACCTTGGGCGAGGTGCGCGAATTGATGTCTGAAAACCACACGCGCTACCCCGTCATCGATGATGAGCACAATCCCATCGGCGTGGTGCATCTTTTCGATGTCTTGGGCTCCGATCTCCCCGCCGCCACTAGCGCTACTGCCATCATGCGCGAGCCCTTGGTAGTTCCGGAGCTTATGCCGCTTCCCGATGTCGTCGATGAATTGCGCGGCGAGGAACAAAAGCTGGCCTGCGTCATCGATGAGTACGGCGGATTTGTCGGCATCGTCACCATGGAGGACTTGGCCGAAGAGATCTTGGGCGATGTCACCGATGAGCACGATATCGAGGAAACCGAAGAAATCACCGAGCAGGACGAATCCCACTGGCTGGTGGATGGCGATACGCCGCTGGATGAAATCGAGCGCGCCATTGGCCACGATCTTCCGGAGGGCGATTTTGAAACCATCGCCGGCCTGCTCATCGCACATGCCGGCGCCCTGCCAGAGGTAGGCGAGGTCCACACCATCGACCTAGAGGCCGAGCCGGACGACTGGGTGGATCAGGACGAAGCACCGACTCGCTCCATTCGCATGCGCGTGGATGACGTAGACCGCCACGTGCCATCCTCCCTGGCCATCGAGCTTATTGAGGACTACGTTCATGACAGCGACGAAGAAGAGGAGGAGGCATAATGACCGATACGTGGTGGTTCAACCTCATCGTCACGCTGCTCATTATTGCGGCTTCCGGCTTCTTCGTGGTCATCGAGTTTTCCCTCATGGGCTCGCGCCGCAACCGGCTTGAAGAAAACGCGGAATCCTCTCGTACTGCCCGCGCCGGCCTGCGCTCGCTCAATGAGCTCACCATCATGCTGGCGGGCGCGCAATTGGGCATTACCGCCGCCACCTTCGTGCTCGGTGCCGTGACCAAGCCCTGGGTCCATCACCTTTTGATGGCCCCGCTGGAGGCCCTTGGCCTGCCGCTGGGCATTGCCGATGTCGCCAGCTTCATCCTCGCCCTGTTCATCGTCACCTTCCTGCACTTGGTGCTGGGTGAAATGGCACCCAAGTCTTGGGCCATTGCGCACCCAGAATCCGCCCTGCAGGTCATTGCCATCCCCGCCCGCGGATTCGTGTGGGTCTTCCGCCCGCTGTTGAAGTGGATTAACACGATGGCCAATAAATTGGTGGCCATGACGGGTGAGAGACCGGTCGATCGCGCCGGTGCTGCCGGCTACGATGCCGAGACGCTGCGCACCTTGGTCGAGCACTCCCGCGAGACCGGCGCGCTTGACGATAATTCCGCCAATCAGATTTCCGATGTCATCGAGCTCGAGAACTCCACGGTAGGCGCCATGGCGCGCGCCCACGGCTCAGAGGTAGTGCCGCTGCCTTCCGATGCCACGGTGGAACAGCTCCAAGAGCTCGTCCTGCGCAAAAACATTATGCGCGTGCTCGTCTTCCCCAAGGATTCCCGCGTGCCCCGCGTGGTGCACGTGCGCGATACCCTCTTGGCCAATCCCGATACCCCAGTCCTCGAGTTTTCCCGCGACCCGATTTCCGTCTCTTCTGCTACCACCGCGCAAAAGACTCTCGATCACATGCGCTCCCGCAATGAGCAGCTCGTGGTCGTAGGCAAAGCGGACAAAGACAAGGCCGTGTGGATCCTTACCTGGGATGACATCATGGGCCAGCTGTGGCCGCAGATTACCGAGCAGCTGGACAAGGTCACCCCTCCCCCTGCGGTATAGCGTCCTCACCGAAACCAACCAGTCCCGTTGGTTTCGGCACCTAATAGTTTTATAAACAAAATTCAAAAGATAAACAAGCGTACACAAGCGCGGTGTTTTACACTTGGGCTATGACCCACCGGAAGAATCCGTTTACCGCCACGCTTGGAGCCACGCCTCCCTACCTAGCTGGCCGTAAAGACTCCATTGAGGAGTTCGCTTATGCCTTGGACGATGGCCCCGGATCCCATGAACGTATTTCTCTCGTCGTGGGTCCACGCGGTATCGGCAAGACGGTGTTGCTCAATGCTTTCGAAGACACCGCGTCAGATCGCGGTTGGCGCATCCTTAATGACACGGCATCTGCCGGTTTTGCAGAGCGGCTCCGAGCTGAAATTATTAATACCCTTCAACTCAACCGCACAGCGCTAAAAGGTTTCAACCTGCACCTTTTTCAATTAGGCATCGGGATGGAATGGGATCCAAGGACATTATCCGCGGAATCTTATCCCTTAAGAAGGGCTTTAAAAGACCTTCTCCATGCGCAGCGCGAACTCGACCGGATTTCCCACGGCGAGCCCACCGGGGTGCTCATTACGTTGGATGAAATGCACCACCAGCGCAGTGATGAGGTCATCGATTTTGGCGCTACCATCCAGCACCTCGTGCGAGAAGGGGAAAATATTGCTGTAGTCATGGCAGGGATCCCTTCCTCGATTAAACCGCTTTTAGCCAGCCAGGATGACTCTAATCCTGTCACTTTTCTCCGCCGTGCGAACCGTATTGAATTGGACCGAGTGGCGGATACGGACGTCCGGAAGGCACTCAAGGCTCCCGTAGAAGAAACAGAGGTTAATTGGGACAAGGACGCGCTGAATTCTGCCGTATCCGCTTGCCAGGGATACCCCTTTATGATTCAGCTCGTCGGCCTATGGGCTTTCCGCCACCGAACAGACAATACGATTTCGGTGGACGCTGCGCAGGAAGGCATTTCCAAAGCACGACGAAAGCTAGGGCAGCTAGTCCATGAGCCCGCCCTAGCGGAGCTTTCCCCCATCGATCGGACATTCCTGCTCCATATGGCGCAAGACAATGGCCCCTCATCCATGAGTGATATCACGGCCCGCCTAGGAAAAAGCTCGCAATATGCATCCAATTACCGCCGCCGCTTGCTTGACTCGGAATTAATCGAGATACCAGCCAGTGGCCAAGTAGACTTTGCCCTGCCCTACCTTCGAGATTATTTGCGCGAGCATGCCGCTAGCTTGGTAATCGATTCGTACTAATCGAGCTCAGTCGCGCAACCCACCCATAGCGCGGGTGTGGATAACTTAAGCTCGTGGCGCCACTCGAGCACCACGGTTCACACTTAGTGAAGATTCAACGAGAACTCCACAGCCTCGCGCGCATTCGGGTAGCAGGCATCGTGCGCCTCATATGTGCTCGGGGTCATGAGCAAAGCACTAACTAATATTCCTTCCATCCGGCACAACCATCCCACCTTCGGCCGCGACCTCGATAACGGCACCTACCTCAAGCTCGCACCCCGCATCGCGGTACACCGCGACCATTACCACGGTTTGAGCCTATCCTCCCAGCTGCGCCTGCGCGCCATCGCCGCCGCCCGCAGCGCTTATACCGCGGTGCTCATCTCTAAGTCCGCCGCCCGCGTCCACGGGCTATGGGTGCTTGCCTCCGCGGAAGAAAAGGTGGAAATGGCCCTTCCCCATAACTCTTTGCCAAATAAGGACCGGCGCCATCCAGAACGCATGTACCGCAAAACGAAATTACCCGAACCGATGCTGGTGCATGGCTCCCGCACCGTTTCGCCAGCCCGAGCTGTGATCGATATCGCCCGATTCCACGGTTTTCGCGAAGGCCTCATTGCCGCCGACTCTGCCTTGCGGGCAGGGATAACGAAGAAGAAACTCAGGCAGGAGTTCGCGCGGATGGGCAGGGTGCGCAATAGCGCGGTCGTCCGGGACGTGATCCACCACAGCTGCGCCGCCTCCCCGTCTCCCCTTGCTTCCTTTGCCCGCGCCCTGCTCATCCAGGCGGATTTTCCGTGGCCAATGTTTTTCGAGGTTCAGTACACTGCCCTTCCCGGCATTACCGCGGAGTTGTGTATCAATAAGACCTACATCATCGACATCACTGAACCGAACGATGACCATACGGCCGGGGCTTCTTCCACAGCGGTCGGGAGGCCAGACGACGCCGCGGCCACCACGATGCCAACGAAGCCGCGGGACCAAACCGGCCAATCCCGCGAAAAGCGCCTGCACGATGCGGGTTTTACCGTCATACGATTTTCCCCGCGGCAGTTAGTACAGCACCCGGGACGCTTCATCTCTGAGGTCACTGCCACTATCTCTGCGCGCCAGAACGCGGTACGCACCCAGCGATCCTGCCACTAAGTTATTGCCGGTGCCGCCCGAGCTATCAACAGATTCGCGGAATGGTCATTTACAAATGAAACGGCCACCGAGAGAGGGAATCTCGGTGGCCGCTAAAATCCCCTTGCTTTAAGCAAGGAAGTCTAAAGGATTTATGCAGTTGTGGCCCTGCGTGCCGCCTCGCGCTTAGCGCGGACTTTTTCTACGACCGCGGCAATGCGGGCGCGTTCTTCTAGGAATTGCGGCGGATTATGCCCGCGCATGGAGCGCACATATGCCGGGTGCGTATCGAGCACGGTGTGCTTCCACGCCTGCACGGCGATAAGAGCTGATTCCCCGGTGCACTTATACAGGTGCGGCAGGGAGACCATGTCGAGGTTGCGGGCGACGGCATCGGTTTGCGCCAGCACGTATTCCACGACCTCGCGGAGGTAATCTGCTACCGCCTGTGTGCGCTGGCGCAGCGCCTCTGCCAGTTCGTGCACGACGATGGGCTTGGCAATGGGATAGCGCTCATCCAATAGGCGCGGGGTGAGCTGCTCCGGCTCCTCCGCATCATTCGCGCCGGAGGGAGCAGCAGAAATGGTTCCCGAACGCACGCCGGACACTAGCGCTTGGCGAAGCCCAATTAGCTCACCCACGCAGCGCCCCGAGTCCACGCGGGCATCGTCGACGATATCGCCGAGTTCTGCCAGGCAATCCATGGATAGTTCCTCATCCCAATCCTCGATTGCTTCAATAAGGTGCTCGAGGTATTCCGCGACTTCGTCGCCGATATTATAAATCTCCTGGGTGAGCTCGCGGTGACGCAGCTCGGCGGCGATCTTCTGCATAGGCTTCGAGCCACTCCTTCCGCGGTTTTCATTTTCCAACCTCTAGTAGAGGTTGAGGTTTTCGGCGACGACTCATGACTCTATGCCAGATCGCCCACCGCGAGAGCGCGACACTCCGAAGCGTTTAACAGGTTTATGGCAGGTTCGCGCTTGCGCCATTGTGACCTGCAAGAAGGAAAACACCCGGGGAATAAAATCCCCGGGTGTACCCGTTTGGGCTCTTTCTAGCGCTTGTAAATGTGCTCAATAGCGCTGGCATAGCGTTGGGCCACCACGTTGCGCTTGACCTTCATCGTTGGGGTGAGCTCATTTTCATCCTCAGTAAGGTCGCTTTCTAGGATGTAGAACTTCTTGATGCCCTCCGCGTGGGAGACCGTGGAGTTCACCTTGTTGACGGCGTCTTGCACCTCGGCGCGCAGGGTGGCGTCGGTAGCGATATCGCTCATGGAGCGGTTTTCTGGGATATTGTGGTCCAATTTCCACCGCTTGAGAATATCCGGGTCCAAGGTGATTAGCGCTCCCACGAACGGCTTGCCATCGCCTACGACCATGGCCTGCGAAATCAGGGGGTGGCCGCGCAGAATATCCTCCATCGGGCCAGGCGATACATTCTTGCCGCCCGCGGTGACAATCAAGTCCTTCTTGCGGCCGGTGATGGTGAGCTTGCCATCATCGTCGATTTCCCCCAAGTCACCGGTGTTGTACCAGCCATCCTCGAAGGCTTCCTCCGTGGCCTCGGGGTTATTCCAATACCCTTGGAAGACCATGCCGCCCTTGATGCAGACTTCGCCGTCATCGTTAATACGCATGGTCACCCCGCCCAGCGGCGGTCCGACGGTACCAATGGATTGGTCCAAGTAGTCCACGGCCGCGGCCGCAGCGGTCTCGGTCAGGCCATAGCCTTCATAAACGGGAACTCCGATGCCGCGGAACCAGTGCAATAAATCGTGGCCCATCGCGGAGCCGCCGGTAATGCAGTACCGAACATTGCCGCCCACGCCCTGGCGGATGGTGGAATAGACCAGCTTGTCAAAGAGCTTGTGTTTAATTTTCAGCAGGCGGTCTGGGCCTTCCTGCGTATCGAGTGCCTTGGAGTATTCGATGGCGATCTTTTCGGACTGCTCAAAAAGGAAGCTCTTGATGCCAGAATCCGCTGCCTTAGAGGCCGCAGAGTTGCGGACCTTTTCAAATACGCGCGGCACGCCCAAAATCACGTTGGGGCGAGAGCGGGCAAACTCGATGGAGATGGTGGAAAAATCGGACCAGTGATTCTGCGAAGCACCGCGAATAGCCACGGCAATCGATACGGCACGGGAAAAAACGTGGGCCAAGGGCAAAAATGTCAGGGTATGGCTACCCGGCACGGCGAATACGCCGATGGGATTGGTGGTCAGCGCCCTAGCTTCCGAGAGCCAATTCCGGTGCGTCAGGATGCAACCCTTCGGCCGACCGGTGGTGCCGGAGGTATAAACCAAGGAGGCAAGATCATCGGTATTGGTGGCGGCAATGCGAGCAGACACCTCGTCGGTGCCAACGCTGCGGCCTTCGAATTTCAAGGTATCGATGGCGGAGGAGTTAATCTCCAATACGCGCCGCAGCCGCGACGGCGAGCCTTTTAGGTTTGGTTCCCCGTCGTCTTGTAGGACCAGGTTTTCTACCAATTCGGAGTGCTCGCGGGTTTCGGTAATCGCAAGTACCGCCCCGGAATCCTCGATAATCCAACGCACCTGGGAGGCAGAGGAGGAAGGATAGACCGGAACCGATGCCGCGCCGGCTGCCCAAATGGCGTAGTCCAGCAGGGACCATTCGTAACGGGTAGCAGAAATGAGGGCAATGCGATCGCCCTGCTTCACGCCTAGCGCGATTAAGCCTTGAGCTACTTCAAAGACCTCATCAATAAATTCTTTTCCGGTGACATTAACCCACTCGTAATTAGCTGGGCGCGTAAACATCACGCCGTGCGGGCGCTTCTTCGCGGTATCCATCAGGGCGGTGAGGCAGGTTTCCCCCGGCTCAATGGTAAATTCCGCCGGAGTGTGCACTTGTTGCAGGGTCACGCGATGTCCTTTCGCACAGCTAATAATAATCTGTGCCTACTGTACCAACCGGATGGCGAATCAACGCGTTTCACCCACGATCGAAGTGGTAATTATTCAGGGCTTATAGCATCAGAGCGGTCCATTTATTGGAGTAATCCACCAATTTGCCCTAGGGCCACAGGCTACCGATTAGCGCAACGATGAGAACCAACGCAATCATGGACCACAGCGTGAGCGAGACCCGGGATTTAGGCAGAGAGCGTTTGCGGCGAACGGGCTGGGAGGTGCCGACAACCGGCGTAGTTGCGGCGCGCTCATCTTTTTTGCGCTCTGGATCCCACAGGCCTTCGCGGGGATCTACCGGCTGGATCCTATCCGAGCTGGCGCCGGGTACGTCGCCGCTCGCTGCGTTATCGCCCGTGCCCTCCGAATGTTGATCAGCCATGGTCTTTTACTGTAGTGCCGCGATTGCGAAACTGGGAAATTAGGCCGGCGCTGCGGTCTACGGCCCACATCAGGCACCAGGCCAGCCCAATCATGATGGGAACCACGATGATTACCACGATGATCATCTGTACCCACACGGCCGCCTGCACCAAGAACTGCGAAAATGCGCTGCTCACGTCAGTCAACCACTCCATGGGTTCTTATATTACTGCCCCACGGTAATCTGGCAGGTATGTCGAGCGCACAGATACCCGTCACCATTGCCACCCCATCTGGACGTATCACCGGCTTTAGCCGCGATGGCCTCTCCTATTTTCATTCGCTGCGCTTTTGCGAAATACCTAGCCGCTTTGCCCCAGCGCGGCCGCTGGAAAAACCCCTCGACCAGGATGCACGCACACCGCAACCGGATGAGGTAGCACTCAGCATCACCGCCCCCGACAACGCTGCGGATTGCCCCGTGGTGGTCTATATCCACGGGGGAAGCTTTGAAGGCGGCTCGCATGAGGACGAGCGGGTGCCAGGCACGGTGACGGCCCGCAAGGGCATCATCCAAGTCCGGGTGGGCTACCGCGTGGGCCTGGCCGGTTTTGCTCGCTTTGCTGACGATGAAGCGGACCGCTACCGCGGCATCGATGACTGCATGCTGGCTTTGGAGTGGTTACAGGACAATATCGAATCCTTTGGCGGGGATAAAACGAATATCACCCTGGTAGGCCAATCCGCCGGTGCGGCGATTAGCCTGTGGCTTGCCCGGCGCGATCACTACCGCGGTGCTTTTCGGCGCGTCCTCGCCCTATCGCCTGCCTATCCCCGCGATACCTTTGAGCACCGCGTGGCGGGATTGCACAGGTGCCTGTCGGTACCCATCGAGCCCAATGCCCTGGAATCGCTGTCGCCCGAGGCACTAGAAAAGGGCTATAAAAAGTTCCGCAAGAAGCACCGCTATGACTTGGCCCTCGGCCCGGCACCAATGCAGGCATCTGAATTGGCGGATATCCCCATCGTGGTGAGCTCCACCCGGGATGAGTTTTACGATCTTCCAGCCGGCAAGCGCATCGATAATATGGCCCTGGGCAAGTTTATTTGTAACTACCTTTCCCAGCGCTTCGGCTTCCCACACGGGCGCTACACGCAATGGCGCCAGCTCGCGCAGTACGTGGACCCGGACCGCCTCATGGGCCGGATGATAGGCGATTCCCTCGTTCGCCGCTGGACGGCGCAGGTAGCCTCCGGCGCTCCGGGGCCTACCTGGATGATGGAGTTTACGAGGAAGCTTAAGCCGGCGCTGCACTGCGATGAGCTCTACCCGCTCTTCGGCACCGACTGCGAGCTAAATGAGTGGCTCTGCCACTTCGCCACCACAGGGGAGGCGGGTTTCCCCCGCTATGGCAGCGACCACCGCGTGCTCGAATTTGATTTGGATACCGGGGATCGGCGCATTGCCTATGCCACCCTGGATTACGTGGCCGCGGCGTTTTATGAGGAAGACTAACTGCTGCTGTGCCTACGCCTGAAGCGCCGTGCGCAACTCAGCTTCCGCCAGTTCCTCGCACATCCACGGGCTAAATACCGCCGACACGGCATCGGCTGCGGCGATGAGGCGGGTTGGCTCGACCCATTCCCAGGAGTCGACCTCGTCCGGGTTCGGCTGCCACTGCGCCTGGGAATCGAGCTCTATGCAGTAGACGGGGCAGATTTCATTTTCCACAAGGCCGGAGGAGTCTACCGCGCGGTAGGAAAAGGTGGGCAACACCTCGCGCAGGTTGGACAGCGCGTCTGCCGGAATCCCTAACTCGAATTCGGCGCGGCGAATGACGGCATCGGCAGTCGACTCCCCCGGACCAGGATGCCCGCAGAAGGAATTGGTCCACACGCCGGGCCAGGTTTGTTTGCTCAGCGCCCGACGGGTGATGAGTACTTTTCCTTGGCAGGTAACCCACGCGGAAAAGGCAAAGTGCAAGGCAGTGTCGGTGGTATGCACCTCGGATTTGAGGGCAGTACCAATGGCTTTTCCATCAGCACCCGCCAGGACTACCCGTTCCGTCATAGGTTCAGATCCCCCACCCAGGTGACGTTTCCAATGTGTAGGCGGGCATTCCAGAGATTGCCCGGTGCGACATCGTAACGATATTGCAGGTTAACCGCGGCACCCGCGCCCAGCGGGTGATCGAGGCCCGGGGGTTCCACGCCAGGCGCGGAGTTCTCGTCATACGGCAGGGCTTTTACCTTAGACCAGCCGCCATTTCCGTCGGCGCGCTCGAGGACGGGGTCGTCGAAAGCATCGGCGGGCAGGGCCATTTCGTTTTCGTTCTTGAGCAAAATGGTCACCACGGAACCGCCGGAATTACTATCCGTATAAACCCCCTGCAGCTCCCAGCTGACGCCGAGGCCGGCATCTTTCACCGGGCTCGCCAGGTTGGAAGTAACTTCCTTATCGTCGGTGTCTTCCGCTTGATAAGGCGCTTCTTCCGAGCTGGAGACGGTGATATTGTCCCCCAACCCGGTCTCTTCCGGCTGGAGAATGCTGCATCCGGCCAGGGTCACGGCGAGAAGGCTGACCACGCCTGCGCCTAAAGTGTGAGAAATTTTCACCGTGGATGGATCCTTTGCACGCGAAGATTAAGTTTATTTCTGCACAGATACTTTAGCCGAAAGCCGGCCCAAGGTATGCATCTGGGCTGCGCGCCGTGGCGTGTGGCATACTGGAATGTCTCTTTTAGGTACTCTCCCTCCACGCGTCTTTGAATTGAGCATCCCTTCATGAAATCCCTCGTACGCATTACCCGCAGCGCTTCTGCCCTGTGGCCCTATTATCTCGGCGTGTTGCTCGCAGCGACGGTCACTGCCGTCCTTGCGTTGATTTCACCCTTCCTTACCAGGGAAGCCACCGACATTATCGTTGAGGCGCTACAAACAAACGAGCCGCTTGGCGATGCCCTGCGGGCCGTCCTTTTCCTAGCCCTCGCCCTTTTCCTGGCCGATGCCGCCAATGCTTTATTTCGGAATGTCGGCAGCTATATCGGCGATGTCATGGTCTCGCGCTTGCGACAAATTTTATCCAATCGCTACTTTGCCAAGCTCTTGGCGCTGCCGCAGGGTTATTACGATAATCAGGTCACCGGCACAATCATTGCCCGGCTGGATCGCTCTATCGCGAATATCACGCAGTTTATCCAGTCCTTTGCCAATAACTTTTTCACGATGATCATCCAGACCATCGCGGTATTAGCCATTACCGCTTGGTATTACTGGCCCCTGACCATTCTATTGGCGCTGCTTTTCCCCATTTATATGTGGCTAACCGCGCTAACTTCGAAGCGCTGGCAAAAATTTGAGGCCATTAAAAACGAAAACATCGACCAGGCCAATGGCCGCTTTGCTGAGGTCATAGGCCAGGTCAAGGTCACCAAATCCTTCGTCGCCGAATCCCGCGAGCTGGACCATTTTGCCCAGCGCTATGGCACCGTTGTTGACACCACGCGGCCGCAGTCCCGCTGGTGGCACATGATGGATACCTTCCGCGGCATCGCCATGGCCATAATCTTTTTGGGCATCTATGCGGTCATTTTCTGGCGCACCCTCGAAGGCCACTTTTCCATCGGCGATATGGTCATGCTCTTGCAAATGGTCACCATGGCCAAACAGCCCGTATTCATGATGAGCTGGATGATCGATACGGCCCAGCGCGCTATCGCCGGCTCACGCGACTATTTCAAGGTCATGGAAGAAGACTTGGAGCCCACCGCCCCACGCGAGCTGGTCGCCGCCATCACGGATTCCGGCACCCCCGAGCTCAACCTCACCCCCATCACCCCATTAGAGCCAACCCCCGGCGCGCCGGTCTTTGCCTTTGATGACGTCTCCTTTGCTTATGAAGAAGGAAAGCCCGTCGTCATCAACATCTCCTTTACCGCCCACGAGGGCCAGAAGGTCGCGCTCGTGGGCGAATCGGGCGGCGGTAAATCCACCCTGGTCAACCTGCTGCTGGGCCTTTATCACCCCTCGGCCGGCCACCTCGATGTACTAGGCCACCGCGTCGATGACCTCACTGCGTCTCGCTTGCGCGCCTCTGTTGGCGTGGTTTTCCAAGAGTCTTACCTCTTTTCGGGCACCATCCGCGACAATATTGCCTATGGCAAGCCTGGGGCCACGGAGGAAGAAATCGTAGACGTCGCCAAGCGCGCCAATGCCCATGACTTCATTGAGGCCTTCCCGGATGGTTATGACACGGTAATCGGTGAGCGCGGGCTAAAACTTTCCGGCGGGCAGAAACAGCGCGTTTCCGTTGCGCGCGCCATGCTGAAAGATGCCCCTATCTTAGTGCTCGATGAGGCCACCTCCGCGCTTGATACCAAGGCCGAACGCGCCGTCCAAGCCGGCCTGGATGAGCTGATGAAAGACCGGACCACGCTGATTATCGCGCACCGCCTATCCACCATCGCGGATGTCGATACCATCATCACCCTCGAGGCAGGGCGGATCGATGAAATGGGCTCGCCTGCCGAACTCGCGCAATCCGGCGGCATTTATGCCGAGCTGCTCAAACTCACCCAATCCAGCTCCGCCGCGGACCGCCGTCGGCTGAAAAAGTACGGCTTTGTCACCGGCACCAACTCCCACAGCCAGCACGGCGAAGAAAGTGAATAAATCCACTGGGACTGCTGCGCTTAAAGCGTTAAGCTTGTGTGCATGCAGTTTCCTAGCCTAGAAGAGTTGCAAGCCCGCGGTACCCGCAAGTGGACAGTCTTTGATGAGGACATCCTCCCGCTGTGGATCGCGGAGTCCGATTTCCCCACCGCCCCCGCCGTCAAAAAGGCGCTGCAGGAGATGGTGGATAATGAAACCTTCGGCTATACCCCCTCCCCCAAGGCCTCGGGGCTGCGCGAGGCAGTCGCCGATTTCTATGCGGAGCGCTACGACTGGCGCCCCAATGCCGATCACATCTTCTGGATAGGCGATGTCGTCCGCGGCCTCTTGCTCGGCGTGCAGTACTTTACCCGCGATGATTCCCCCGTCATCGTGCCCGTACCTTCCTACCCACCGCTGCTCGAACTCCCCCGCACGGCGGGGCGCGAGAAGATCGAAACCAGCCTCGAGCTAGATGAAATCGAGCAAGCCTTCAAAGACGGCGCCGGTTCAATTCTCTTGGCCAACCCCTATAACCCGCACGGCCACGTCTTGTCGGAGGACTACCTCCGCGGGTTGGTGGAGTTGGCGGAGAAATACGATGGCCGCATCTTGGCCGATGAGATCCATGCCCCGCTGGTTTATGAAGGAAAGCATATTCCGGTGGCATCGCTAAGCGAGGAAGCAGCGCAGCGCACCATTACGGTCACCGCCACCTCCAAGGCCTTTAATACCGCGGGCCTCAAGTGCGCGCAGATTATCTTTTCCAATGCCGCCGATGCCCAGAAGTGGAACGGGCTTACCGGCGTGGCCAAAGACGGCACCGGCACCTTGGGCGTGCTTGCCGCCGAGGCCGCCTACCGCCACGGCGGGGGCTTCTTGGACGAGGAAATCGAGTACCTGCGCGAGACCCGCGACTGGCTGGTAGAAGAATTGCCACAGCGCATCCCTGGACTGAAGACTACGCAGCCCCAAGCCACTTACCTGTTGTGGCTGGACTTTTCCGATACCGCCATCGCCGGCAATCCGCAACCTGCCAAGTGGCTGCGCGAAAACGCCCGCGTGGCCCTCAACGAGGGCGATACCTTCGGCACCGGTGGCCCAGGTCATGCGCGGTTGAACTTCGCCACTTCCCGCGAAATCTTGAGCGAGGCACTCGACCGCATGGAAAAGGCCTTCGCCGAGCTCGACTAGTTCCCAGCCACCCTTTCTCCTCGCCCCATCGCACACGCGATGGGGCATTTATTGTATTTTCACCATGCTTTGATTTCTCAACAGGTGGGCAGTAATATCTCATTACATGAATAGCCCCTATAGGGCTACAGAATTCACATTCCTGGTCGCGCCCTCGCCACCTCGGCTCTCGGCGCGGCTGATGGTTTTAGTACGCAATGTTAAGGAGCCAGGATGGCTACCACCACTGCCTCAGGCACCCCCAAGAGCAAGGCCACCGTTGTCATTGCCTCGCTCATGCTCTTTTCGATGTTCTTCGGCGCCGGCAACCTCATTTTCCCACCGATGGTGGGCGTTTCCGCCGGCACCAACTTCTGGCCCGCCGTGCTGGGCTTCCTCGCCGCCGGCGTGCTCTTGCCCGTCCTGGCCATTATCGCGGTCGCGATTTCCGGCCGTTCCGTCCGTGACTTAGGCGCAAATGGCGGCGCGATCTTCGGCGTCGTCTTTTCCGCCCTGTCCTATCTTTCTATCGGTGCTTTCTACGCGCTCCCGCGTACCGGCGCGGTATCCATGGAAACGGCGATTACTCCCCTGTTGGGCTGGGAAGGCACCATGGCCAGCGGTGCATTCAATACCGTCTTCTTCCTTATCGCGCTGGGCCTGGCGTGGAAACCCAATTCCATCATCGATACCCTGGGCAAATTCCTCACCCCGGCCCTGGTTGCGCTGCTGGTCGTCCTCATTACTTTGGCGGCGCTGAATCACCCGCGCGATCCCCAGATGCCCACCGAAGATTACGTCTCTTCCCCCATGGTCACCGGCCTTTTCGAGGGCTATAACACCATGGACGCCATCGCTGGCTTGGCCTTTTCCATCGTCATCGTGGGTTCCCTGCGCTCTAAGGGCTTTAAAACCCAAAAATCCCTGGTGAAGGGCACCATTACCGCAGCGCTGGTCGCCGGTATCCTGCTTGCCGCCATCTACCTGGGCCTTGCCTGGGTGGGCCAGACCTTGCCCGATGGCCAGTCTTATGAATCCGGTGCGCCGCTGCTTGCCGAGGCCGCCAATCTCACCATGGGCACCTTCGGCCAGGCCCTCTTCTCCGCCATCGTCGTCCTCGCCTGCCTGACCACCGCGGTGGGCCTTATCACCGCCACCTCCGCGTTCTTCGAGATGCTGGTGCCGAAGACGAATTACCACTTGTGGGCCTGCATCTTTACCGCGATGTCCATCCTCTTCGCCTTCCAAGGCCTCGACACTGTGCTGTCCATCGCGGTGCCGTTTATCACCTTCCTGTACCCACCGGCTATCTCCCTTATCCTGCTCACGCTTATCCAGCCGGCGGTAAAGAGGTCCGTCGTGTTCTACTGGACCTACCGCCTTGCCCTGTGGGTATCGGTCATCTGGTCCGCCCTGACCGTCATTTCCGCGCAGGGTTGGGGCACCGCCGCCCTGGATCCCATCTTGTCGCTGGCGCCGGGCCAAGCGGTGGATCTCGGCTGGATTGCACCTACCGTCATCGCGGCAATCATTGGCCTGATTGTGGATATCTCCACCAAGGCTGGCGAGAAGCACTCCAACTCCGTGACCGCGGCGGCCGATGCTGACGGCGATGCCGTCGTTGACTCGCCGCTCGATGCAGCGGCATCGCCAAAGAGCTAAGCTCTCTCCTTCCACTCCCCGCCGCGGGCCCGCATTCCTCGGGTTCCGCGGCGGGTTTCTGTCTGCGGTTCAACTCAGCTTGGGTCGCCGGGATGCGCATGGTCGCGTGAAAAAGGACGGAATAGCCCCGCCCCGCGTACCGTTGCACTATAGGTACTATCCCCGCGAGAAAAAGGATTATTTTCCCATGACTGATCACGCGCCACTTTCCGTATTGGACTTTTGCACCATCTATGACGGTGAAACCCCTGCCCAATCCATTAACCGGTCGGTGGAATTAGCCCAAGAAGCCGAAAAACTGGGGTATTCCCGCATGTGGTACACCGAGCACCACAATATGAAGTCCATTATGTCCTCCGCGCCTGCCGTCCTCATCGCACACATCGGCGCTAAGACGGAACGCATCCGGTTGGGCTCTGGCGGCGTGATGCTGCCCAACCACTCGCCGTACGTCATCGCCGAACAGTTCGGCACCCTGGAAGAGATGTACCCGGACCGCATTGACCTAGGCGTCGGCCGTGCCCCCGGCACGGACATGAATACCTTGGGCCGTGCGCTGCGCCGCGATGGGCAATCCGCCGAGCGCTTCCCAGAAGACGTCAAAGAGCTCAATGCGTACCTCGAGGGCAAGGCCTATATCCCCGGGGTCAGCGCGATTCCCGGTGCTAATACGAACGTTCCTATCTATATTCTAGGCTCGTCCATGTTCGGCGCTTCGCTCGCGGCAAAACTCGGCCTGCCCTATGCCTTTGCCTCCCACTTCGCCCCGCAGCACCTCGAGGAAGCAACCACCTACTACCGGGAAAACTTCCAGCCTTCCGAGCGGTTTAGCGAGCCCTACGTCATCGCCGGAGTAAACGTCACTGCCGCCGATACTATGCAAGAGGCAGAAGCCGAGTACGAGCGCGTGTGCTTCAACCGCGTGAAGTCTTTCGCCGGCCGCGGCAAGTACTTGACCGACCAGCAGGTAGAGCAAATCATCGAGTCCTACCAAGGCCAGCAAATCCTGGACATGCTGCGCTACTCCGCGGTCGGTACCACCAAGGAAGTCACCGAATACTTGGAGAAGTTCCAAGAGCACGCCAAGGCCGATGAGCTGATGATTTCCCTGCAGTCCAGCTCGCACGAAAACGTCATCAAGAACATGCACGTGCTTGCTGAGGGCTGGCAGCTCGATCCAGCCAACGTAGCGGGCACCCCGCGCTAAACCCCGCCTCGCTGCGCTACACAGCGCCGCGTTGGGCCGCCCTCGACCTCAACGCTGGCCGCGCAGCGCTACCGAACCCGCCGCAAAACAACCCGCTGAGATGGCCCTAATTAATGGCAATATATGCCTCCCCCCGAATGGTTTTAGGGCGTTTATGTGTTGAGTAACACACAAGTTATTCTTCATCTATGAAAATTTTGCGTGCGCGCTCAGCGCTGGGCTGTCTCGCGATGGCGACAGCGCTGGGTACAGTAACAGCTTGTTCAGCGGGCCATACGGCGGTGGTAGATACCTCCGGAAATGACGCCGCCCTAACGGTGGCGTCTAGTTCGGGAGCCACCTCGCTCGACTTCACCACTACCAGTGGGGCCGCCGCGCCCTCGGTGTTGATGGATAACGTCTATGAGACCTTGGTACGCATCGATGAAGATGGCTCCATCACCCCAGGCTTAGCCAAGGACTGGGACATCAGTGAAGATTCGAAGACCTATACTTTCCACCTGCGCGATGACGTAACTTTTTCCAACGGCGATCCCTTCACCGCGCAGACCGCCGCCTTTTCCATTAATTACGTAAAAAATGACTGGGCCAACGGCATTTCCTCCGCCATGGATCCCGTCGATAGCGCCACCGCGGTAGATGACCACACCCTCAAGGTGCGCCTGGAAAAGCCCTCTAACCGCTGGCTGTGGTCCATGGGCACCACCATCGGCGCGATGATGTCACCTAAGGGCATGGATGACCTTGCAGCGAAGCCTATCGGCACCGGCCCCTACGAGGTGGCGGGATTTTCCCCCTCAGAATTCGTCTCCTTGCACAAGCGCGATGATTACTGGGGCACACCGTCTGAGCACGATGTCACGGTGCGCTACTTCCCCGATGCCATTTCCTCGGTCACCGCGCTGCGTTCGGGCGGAGTGGACGTCGTCTGGGGCGTGGGTAATCCCGAAATCCTCGATTCCCTGGATGATTCCATCGATACCAACGTAGGCACCACCAATGGTGAGGTCCTGCTATCGATGAATAATGACCGCGCCCCCTTCGACGATCCGCGCGTGCGGCAGGCCGTGGCCTACGCCGTCGACCGCAAGGCCGCCAATGACATCGTGTGGTCCGGCATGGCCACCGATACCGGCGGCGCGCCCATGCCGCCTACCGATCCTTGGTTCGAGGGCAAGAACTATTACGACTTCAACCCGGATAAGGCCCGCTCGCTGCTTGCCGATGCCGGCGCCGAAGGCACCCCACTTACCATCACCGTGCCCACGCTCTACTATGCCCAGGCCATCTCCGAGCTGCTGTATTCGCAGCTTTCCGATGTCGGCTTCGATGTCACCCTCGAAACCGCCGAGTTCCCCGCCGTGTGGCTGGGCCAGGTCCACGGTGCCAAGGACTACCAGATGTCGATTATCTCCCACGTGGAGGCCCGCGATATCCCGGCGCTTTTTGGCAACCCGGATTACTACCTGAATTACGATTCCGCCCGCACGCGCGAGCTGCTCGAAAAGGCCGATACCGCAGCGCCTGAAGACTATCCCCACCGCATGACGCAGGTCGTGGACCAGATCATGGCCGATGCCGGCGCGCTGACCGTAATGAATATGCCGAATGTCGTTCTAACGCGCCACGGCATCAGCGGCTTGCACACCGATCAAGTCACCGACGCGATCGTATTGCGCGATCTCACCGACAAAAAGGAGGACCAATGAGTAGTTCTCGGGCACAGGCCATAATCCGGCCGCTGCTGCGCTTCGTGCTCACGCTTTTTCTCGCCTCCCTCATCATCTTCGCGCTCATGCGCGCCGTGCCCGGCAACCCGGCGCGCGTCGCGTTGGGGGTCAATGCCACTGATGACGCCATCGCCGAGCTCAGCGCGGAACTCGGCCTCGATCGTCCGCTGTTCACGCAGTACGGCGAGTGGGTAAAGGGCCTTGCCACCGGCGATTTTGGCAAGTCACTGTCCTCGCAACAGGACATCACCCCGCTGGTTGTGGACCGCCTGCAGGTCACGCTCATCCTCATCGTCCTGGCCATGGCCTTGGCGCTGGCCTGCGCGATTCCCATCGGCATGTGGCTGGCGCATAACCGCAATTCGCGGGTTGCCGGCCTGGTTTCCGCGGGAACGCAGTTGGGCATCGCCGTGCCAAGCTTCTTGGTCGGCATCATCTTGGTGGCCATCTTTGCAGTCCACCTGGGCTGGCTGCCGGCCAATGGTTGGGTTCCGCCGAATCGCGGCGTGGGCGATTTCCTGCGCCACCTCATCCTGCCGGTCATCGCCTTGGCCCTGGTCCAGGGTGCAATGCTCACGCGCTATATGCGCTCCTCGGTGCTCGACGTTATGGACCAGGACTATATCCGTACCGCGCGCGCCCTGGGCGATTCCCCGCGGGAGGCCCTGCACCGCCACGGGCTGCGCAATGCCGCGCTGCCGGTGCTGACGGTCTCTGGCCTGCAATTGACCTCGATGGTGGTAGGCGCCGTGGTCATTGAATCCGTCTTCGTCATTCCCGGCGTGGGTTCCATGCTGCTTGATGCGGTCTCCGTGCGCGATCTGACCACGGTGCAGACCCTCGTCATGCTGCTGGTCACCTTCGCGCTGGCAGTAAACATGCTTACCGATGTCGCCTACCGCCTCATCGACCCCCGAATCAAGGCAGGTGACGCGCGATGAAAATGCGTTTTTCTGGTTGGCTAGGCGCCGTGCTCGTCGGCACGGTCGTCGTAATCGCCCTCGTATCGCTGGTGTGGACGCCGTACGATCCCACCCTCGCGCAGCCGGGTAGCCGGCTGTCTGGCCCCACCGCGGATCACATCCTGGGCACGGATCGCTTCGGGCGCGATACCGCCTCGCGCATCATGGCGGGCGCGAAAATCACGGTCTTCGTGGGCCTTATCGCCGTCGGCATCGCAGGGCTTATCGGCATCCCGCTGGGGATTCTCGCGGGCATGCGCCGCGGCACCTGGGTAGAAGCGGTGGTCATGCGCGGCGCCGACGTCATCATCGCCTTCCCCGCGCTCTTGCTCGCCATTATCGCCGGCGCGGTCTGGGGCCCATCTACGCTCACGGCCATGATCGCCATCGGTATTTCCGGCATCCCGTCCTTTGCCCGCGTGGCGCGTTCAGGCACGCTGCAGGTGGTCACGCAGGACTATATCGCCTCCGCCCGCATCTCCGCCGTGCCGGGATGGAAGGTGGCGGTGCGCCATGTCCTCCCGAATATCGCGGGCCTTATCATCGTCCAGGCGTCGGTGTATTTTGCCCTCGCCATCCTCGCGGAGGCGGGCCTGTCCTACCTCGGTTTGGGCACCCCTCCCCCGGCCGCCTCGTGGGGCCGCATGCTGCAGGATTCCCAATCGCTGCTGAGCACAGATCCCCTCCAGGCCCTCTGGCCAGGCCTTGCCATCGCCGCCACGGTCTTGGGCTTTAACCTGCTTGGCGATGCCCTCCGTGACGCCCTCGACCCCCGCATGAAAGGAGCCACGCGATGAGCCTTTTAAGCGTGCGCGATCTCAGCCTCAGCGCCTCCGAATCCTCCCTCGTCGGCCCTATTAGCTTCGAGCTCGAGGCGGGCGAAAAGCTCGGCATCATAGGCGAATCCGGCTCCGGTAAATCACTGACCGCGCTGTCCATCATGGGCCTGCTGCCCACGGGGATTTCCGCCACCGGCGAGGTCACCGTGGCCGATCATCAGATCATCGGCGCGCGGGATTCCGCCATCCGCCCGCTGCGCGGCAAGACCATGGCCATGGTCTTCCAAGAACCCATGAGCGCGCTGGATCCCCTAATGCGCATTAGCGCCCAGCTCACCCATGCCGGTGCGCGCGATATCGCCGCGGCCCTAGAAGAGGTCGACCTCGACGCCGCTCTCGCCTCCCGCTTTCCCCACCAGCTATCCGGCGGGCAGCGCCAGCGCGTGCTCCTCGCCATGGCCATGGCGGGAAGCCCCGACGTGCTCATCTGCGACGAGCCCACCACCGCCCTCGATGCCACCACGCAGGACGGGGTCCTCCGCGTCATCGAGCGCGTGACCGAGCAACGCGGCACCGCCCTGCTTTTTATCACCCACGACCTCAACGTCATCCAGCGCATGTGCCCGCGGGTGCTGGTCATGCGCGATGGCGAAATCGTGGAAGAAGGCCGCACCGAGCGGGTGCTCACTCAGCCGCGCCACGCCTATACCCAAGAGCTGGTCTCGGCCTCGCAGCCGGCGGACTTCGCCCTCACCCCGGCGGGTGAGGGGAAGGATGTGGTGGTGCTGGAGGGCATCAGCAAGCAGCATGGCTCCCAAGCCGCACTGGCGGGGATCGATCTCCGCGTGCGCCGCGGCGAGCGGCTCGGTATCGTCGGCGGCTCCGGTTCCGGCAAGACCAGCCTGCTGAAGATTGTGGCGGAGCTGGATGCCCCGACCTCTGGAACCAGCACCGTGGATGGGCGCGTGCAGATGGTCTTCCAAGACCCGCAAGGTTCTCTGAACCCGCGGCTGAAGATCTGGAAATCCATCGCCGAAGCCATTCCCGGGCGCCTGTCCAAGGCCGAGCAGCGCGAGCGCGCCGCCGCCGCGCTGGAAGAGGTAGGCATTTCCGGCGAGGCGCTCGACCGCTATCCCCACGAGTTTTCCGGCGGGCAGCGCCAACGCATCTCCATCGCCCGCGCGCTGTGCGGCGAACCGGATATCCTGCTTGCCGATGAAGCCGTCTCCGCCCTCGACATGTCCGTGCAAGCCCAGGTGCTGGAATTGCTCGCCCGCCTCATCGAGGACCGCGGGCTGACCCTGCTATTTGTCACCCACGATCTCTCCGTGGTGCGCGGGCTCTGCGATAGGGTCGCCGTGCTCAACCGCGGCGAACTGGTAGAACACGGCCCCACCGAGCGCGTGTGGTCGAAGCCCAAGAGCGACTACACCCGCCGACTCATCGCCGCCGCAGGGCAATAGACTCGCGCGGCGTAGGGTGGTTGCGGTAAACATTTCTAGCGAAAGGAGTCCCGCAGGCTCGTGAGCACCGACCACCCTATCCCGCAACGCCCCAGCACCACCCAACTGCTGACCGCCTTTAATACCGCCTCCGTGCGCTGGCCCGGTGCCCTGCGCGCGGCCTTGGCGCTGCTGATTCCCGGCGCCTTCGCCATGCTCACCGGCCACGACTACGCCATCCTGCTGCTGGCCACCGGTGCCTTCGCCGTGATTTTCGGCGAGGGACACCCCTTTCGCACCCGGCCCCGCGTCATCCTCACCGCAGGCTTGGCCCTGACCACCGTGGCGACCGTGGGTGTGCTGGTCGGCCACCTCATTTTCGTCCCCGGGCACGGGCACTGGTGGCTGCTGCTCGCCGGTCTTTATTCCCTCCTGCTCGCCGCGCTTTGCGGCTTTACCCAGAACGCGCTGCGCCTGCCGCCGCCGGGCGCCTTCTTCCTCGTCTTGGTCGGCGGCGGTTCGGTGATGTTGGCGCGGACGGATACGAGCGTTAGCCAGCTGTTCCTGTGGTCCCTGACCGGTGTGCTGGCCAGCCTGCTTTTGGGCATGGCGCCCGCGCTCATTGATGTGCACGGCCCCGAACGCCGCGCCGTCGCCGCCTTGGAAAAGGCCACCGCTGCGTTTGTCTCCGGCGAGGATGATTCCCTCGCCCGCCACCACCAGGCCCAAACGGCGCTGTCGACGGCGTGGCAAGCGCTTGCCGATGCCGGCATCATCCGCGGCGGCCGCATCATCAATACCGCCGCCGCAGGCTTAGTGGATCGCACCTTGCAGGCCCAAGGGCGCATCGTCGCGCATAACCGCGCGCTGGATTTGGGATCTTCTTCGGATCTGCTGACCGATCACGCCACCGATGTGGATCCGCACCGCACCGCCATCCCGCACACCCGCCCCACCGGCCGCTACCGCATCTACCGCGCCGCGGTGCGGGACTCGCATGCCATGGTGACCACGCAGAAGATCGTGTTGTCCGCCGCTATTACCACGGTGGTCAGCTTGTCCTTAGGTTTTGACCGCCCGGACTGGGGCGTGGTCTCCGCCTTCCTCATGCTGCAGTGGGGACCGGACCACGTCGCCGGCACCGTCCGCGGCATCCACCGCATGCTCGGATCCATCGTCGGCGTCATGCTGTTTTCGGTCTTCCATTACTTCGGAGTGTCCGGGTGGAGCTTGCTCTTCGCCCTCGCCGCCTGCCAATTCTGCGCAGAGATTTTTGTAGCCAAGAACTATGCCATCTGCGTCATCTTTTCCACCCCGCTCGCGCTGCTGATGGGCAATTCCGCGCAGCGCCCCCTCTGGCCCACCATCCAGGCGCGCATCAGCGAGGTCCTCATCTCCATCATCGTGGCCACCATCGTGCTGTGGTTCTGGCAGCGCTCCGCGCCCATCCGCAACCAGCACCGCCTGCAAACCCGCGCCATGGAATCCATGTCCACCCTGCTCGGGCTGCTGTTTATCAATACTCCCGAAGAGGTCCTTGCCAGCCGCCGCGATCTGCAATACGAGCTGCTATCCGAGCGCCGCGCCATGCAATCCCTCGCCGCCGATAGCCCCGCCACCGCCCGCGAATTGTGGCAGCGGCACATCGCTATCCAGCACGCGGGCTATTTCTTGCTCGACTATTGCTCCACGCACCCGTTCAGGATGGCGAGCAGGGAGGAACTAGATGGCATCGTCAAGCAGATTCACGCCGCGCATGCCCAACAGCGCTAGCTTGTGAATTACGTCGCGGTGCTGAACAATTGAGACCACTACCCCTCGCCGAGCTAAGGACACCGTGACTTCTTCCTCCCGCGCCTATAAGCGCTCTCTCGAACCACACGATAAGGGCAGCGCCGTCGGGCTCTACCCGCACAATATGCACCCCGGGCTGGTGCCCGGCATCAGCGTTGAGGACCAACGCAATCGCTTCGGACTGGATAAATCGTTATTTTCCATCGCCGCTGTCCTCATCGTGGCCTTCATCATTTGGGGCATTACCATGCCCGATAACCTGGCCGCCGCCTCCTCCACCGCCTTTAACTGGGCCATCACCAATACCGGATGGCTGCTGAACATCACGATGCTGCTGGCCACCGTGACCATGGCCTATATCGGGTTCTCCCGCCTCGGCCGCATTAAGCTCGGCACGGATACGGAAACGCCCGAATTCAGCTACTTCAGCTGGGTAGCGATGATGTTTGGCGCCGGCATCGGCGTCGGCATCTTCTTCTACGGCCCCTCCGAGCCGCTATCGCACTACCTCAGCCCTCCTCCGCACACCGTGGATAACGGTAACTCCGTCGAGGCATTGCACCAAGCCATGGCCCAGTCGCACTTCCACTGGGGCATTTCCCCGTGGGCGGCCTATGCTTTGGTTGGCGCGGCGATTGCCTATTCGTCCTACCGGCGCGGCCGCGTTCCCCTCATCTCTTCCATCTTCCAGCCGCTCTTCGGCTCCCGCGCCACGGACGGCCCGCTGGGCAAGCTTATCGATGTCATGGCGCTTATCGCCACCCTCTTCGGCACCGCCGCTACCCTGGGGCTTTCTGCTATTCAAATCGGCCAAGGCGTCAGCATCATTCGCGGCGCAGGACCCATGACCAATTCCGCGCTCATCATCGTCATCGCCGTCTTAGGCTGCGCGTTTATCATCTCCGCGGTCTCTGGCGTCGCGCGCGGCGTGCGCTACCTGTCCAATTTCAATATCACCTTGACCTTGGGGCTTATTGCCTTCGTATTCTTGGTCGGACCCACCCTATTGCTGCTGAACCTGATTCCTTCGGGCATCGTGGTCTATATCGATCAATTCCTGCCCATGATGGCCAAGGGGCTGTCGTGGGGCGATGAGACAATTGAATTCCAGTCCTACTGGACGGCGTTCTACTGGGCCTGGTGGATTGCATGGACGCCGTTTGTGGGCATGTTCGTCGCCCGCATCTCCCGCGGCCGCACCATTCGCGAATTCGCCGCCGTGACTATCTTCGCGCCCACCGCCATTTTGGCGTTGGCCTTTACCATCTTTGGTGGCACCGCCATTTCCTTCAACCAAGACAGCGTAGAGGGCTTCGACGGGGAATCCTCCAATGAACAGGTGCTCTTTTCGATGTTCCAGGATCTTCCCCTTGGCACCATCACCCCGTTTATCCTTTTGGTCATCCTCGCGGTCTTCTTTGTCACCTCGGCTGACTCTGCCTCCGTGGTCATGGGCACCATGTCCTCCAAGGGCGACCCAACCCCGAATAAGCTCATCGTCATCTTTTGGGGCCTGTGCATGATGGGCATCGCCATCGTCATGCTGCTAACCGGCGGCGAGGACGTGCTCACCGGCTTGCAAAACCTCACCATTCTGGCCGCCCTGCCCTTCTGCCTCGTGCTGCTGACCATGATGGTGGCGTTCATCAAGGATTTGCGCTCTGATCCGATGTTCATCCGCCGCACCTATGCCCGTTCGGCGATGGATAATGCGGTCATGCGGGGCATCGCAGAGCATGGCGATGAATTCGAGTTCTCCGTCCAGCATGCCGAAGACGGCCGCGGGGCCGGCCATGACTTCGATTCCACCGCGGACCGTTATACAGAGTGGTACCAGCGCACGGATGAAGAAGGCGAAAACGTCGATTATGACTTCGAAACCGGCGAATGGTCCGATGGCTACGCCCCAGAGGATGAGGTGAAGTAATGGGTCTTCCCAGCGAAGTTGTCCTCGATGGCTACACCCTTATCGAGCAGCACGAGATTGACCACGAATTCTTATTGCGCGGCTCGCCGCTGAGCACGAACACTCCCCTGCTCTTCGCGCTCACCATCGCCGGCATCGTACTCGTGGCCGCCAGTTTATTTCTACGCGGGCGCGGGCGGGTCATCGCCGGTGTATTGGGCGCGGTGCTCGCAGTAAGTAAGCTGTGGTGGATGCCCTTCGCCTTGGCGCGGCACTTCGATGACGGTCAGGTCTTTGGCTATACGCTCAAGTACTTCCCGCAATACTGGCCGGTGGCCTCCATCATTGTCGGCGTCATCGCGCTCATCGGCTTGGCCTCTGCCATTATCCGACGGCCTTAACCTCCGAGCACCGCAATCGCGATGTGAAATGCGCGTATTCACGTCGGCGGGGCGAAAGAAACGCTGCTCAGCCCTCGGGCCGTCAACTGGCTTGTGCCTGCCACCACCCAGGCGCTCGCACACATCATTATTTCTGCACGCCGGCGGCCTCGCGCATGGCCTTGGTCTGCGCGGAAGGGTGCTCGTTTTCGGTGGCCAGTCGCTCGAAAGCCACGGCGGCGAGCGCTGCCGCCTGCATGCCGAGCACGGAGTCATCAAAACGCATCATCGGCGAGTGGTTCCACTCGCGCTGGTTCTCAGGCGTCGAGGGGTTGGCCGTACCCATCCACATAAACGTGCCCGGCACTTGGGAAAGAACATAGCCGAAGTCCTCGGAGGCCATCATCGGGGCTTCGAAGGGCTGCATGTTTTCTGCGCCAAACATCTGTCCCCACAGCGTGGCGGCGAATTGATTCTCCCGCGGGTTCGTCTTCGTCGTGGGATACAACACCTCGAAATCCACCTGCGCGGTGCAACGGTGCGAGGCGGCCACCGAGCTGGAGACCTCGGTGATCATTTGGCGGACGGCGTCGATCTTTTCATCGCGAAGCACGCGCACCGTCGCCCCCAGCGCCGCGCGATCTGGAATCGCGTTATACGCACCATTGCCTGCCCACAGGTTAGTCACGGTGATAACGATGGGCTCCAGCGCGTCGAAGCGACGCGTCAGCGCGGTCTGCAGCGCCATCTGGATTTCCGCCAGCGCCGCGACGGGGTCAATGGCATCGTGCGGGCGGGACCCGTGCCCGCCCTTGCCCAGCACCGTAATGGTCAGGTTGGACGAGCTTGCCATCATTGGACCTGGAACATAGTGGAACGTGCCTCGGTCTTGCGGGCCGACGTGCAGGCCGTAGGCGGCGATTGGGCGTCGGCCAGCGGCATCGAGCACACCCTCCTCGATCATCGGTTGCGCACCGCCCGGGCCTTCCTCGCCGGGCTGGAACATAAAGGTGACATCGCCATGCAGCTCCTCGCGGTGCTCGCACAGCATGCGTGCAGTCCCAATCAGCCCCGCGGTATGCAGGTCATGGCCGCAGGCGTGCATGTATTCGTTGATCGACGCAAAGGGGCTGCCGGTCTGCTCATGCACCTCCAGCGCGTCCATATCCGCGCGTAGCAGCACCGATACCGGCCGCTCGCCGCGCTTGCCGCCGCGCAGCACCGCCACCACAGAGCTAAGATCCTGCCCCACATGGATCTCGAGTGGCAGTCCCTCGAGCGCTTCAAGAACCTTTTGCTGGGTGCGCGGCAGATGCAGCCCGATTTCCGGGTGGCGGTGCAAATCACGCCGGATTTCCTGCAGGTCCTTCACCATGTTTTCGCCCATGTCCTGAAAAATCTCCGTCGCCGGCTGCTTGCCGATGCGCGCCCTAGTTACCGGCAGCGGCGGCAGCTCCTGCGCTTGGCGCGGGACGGACTTACGGCCGGGGTGGTTGGGGCGGATAATTTTCGTGGGATCAGTCATATGGGCTCCTTTACTCGCTGTCATATTCGACAATACCGCAGGTTATCCACAGGGTGAATGGACGGCGAGACGCCAGGTGTGACGCGTGGGGCGAGTTATCCACAGGCGGGACGGAGCGGGCTTTCGCGCGGGTGTACGGTGGCTTAGCCTCGCAGGCATGACCCGCTTGCAGGACTACGCCCGCCAATTAACCTCGCCGATGGAGCTTCTCGGCGAGGTATTCGGCCTTGCCGAGGCGGATCTGCGGCGGCTCGGTATTTCCCGGCAGGAATCGCGCGAATTGCTGCTGCTTGCCGATGCCTACTTCGGCCCCACCTCCTTCACCCGCCGCCAGCGCACGTGCCGGGCGACCAAGCACTGCTTAACCACACTCAAGCTGATTGAAAAATACGTCTCCCGCACCAAGACTAAGCGGGATGCTTGGGCGCTGCGGGCGGAGTTGTGTGGGACTTCGGGGGACATCGACAAGCTGGCGCGCACTCGGCTCAAGGAGATGTATCCTCCCCGCCAGCCCCAGCGTGGGGTGCGCATGACCCGGCGAAAGGACGGGCCCTCCACGCTGTCGATTACCGGCGATTCCGATTTCATCGCTGACCTGCACTCCACCATTGGGGAGGACTCCCCACTCGAGGCTGTCGACCGCATCTTCTTCCGCGGTGGTGCCACCCGCCCGGTG
The DNA here is from genome assembly GCF_040225675.1 of Corynebacterium sp. KPL2680. Taxonomy (NCBI): domain Bacteria; kingdom Bacillati; phylum Actinomycetota; class Actinomycetes; order Mycobacteriales; family Corynebacteriaceae; genus Corynebacterium; species Corynebacterium sp. KPL2680. The sequence continues at coordinate 35,769 of NZ_JBEHFM010000002.1, read as the reverse complement.
GCTAGCACCAATATCGTCATCCACCTCGATGAACTGGATCAAATCTTAAGCGGCGGCGGCGAAGAGGTCACGCTGCAGATGACCAACGGTGCCGAAATTTCCGGGGCCAAGTTGGTGGAGAAAAAGCTTGCCGAGGTCGGCCTTGTCACCCTCATCCATCCCTTCGAGGGCCCAGTCAACCTCTATAGGACTTCCAGGTTCGCTTCCGAAAAGCAGCGGCTGATGGCCGCCGCCGAAAACCCCTCCTGCCCGTGGGCAGAATGCAATTATCCGGCCGATAAATGCCAGGTCCACCATCTCCAGGCGTGGAAGCACGGCGGCGAGACGAATATGGACAACCTGACCATTGCTTGCCCCTATCACAACGGAGTCAACGACGATGACCCGCACGCCCCGCCGGTGCGCGGCCGCCTGCATCGCCATCGCGGCCGCATCGAATGGCTCCCGCCTTGGGCCTCGCCGCCCAGCTAGGTGCTCCCCTGGAAAGCGGCGCTCCGCCTGCTGTCGCTCTTCAACTTGCCACCACTTTTAGCAATCACTGGTCCAGCGGTTGCCAGTTTGGCGCGCCGTAAGACCTGTGAACCTGCGGTGTGGTCTGGGGCGCCGCGAGCAGGGTACGTTTCGGCGTGTCGTGGGCCCTGTGTGCTGGCGGTGCGTTTTGGTGTGCCTTCTCGCAAGATCGAGGCAATGCCACGCCCTTTGCACTGTGGTGGAAGCAAATGCGTGGTTGGCCAGAGATTAGCTGGGCAGCGGGATTTTAGGCTTCGAGGAGGCTGCGGCCGAAATAATCGGAATCATCGGCAACGCCGGGAAGTGCGTAGAAATAGCCGCCGCCGTAGGGGCGGATATAGTCCGCCAGCGGTTCGCCTTCGAGGCGTTTTTGCACCGTGATGAACTGTCGCTTCAAGTCCTGCTGGAAGGAGATAAACACCAGGCCCACGTCGAGGGTGCCATTATCGCGCACGCCATTGTCATAGTTATAAGCGCGGCGCAGCATCAACTGGTCAGCGGTGTCTGGGGTGCGAGGATTGGCCAGACGGATGTGGGCATCGGTGGGAATCACATCGCCGGTGGCATCATCGAGGTAATCTGGTTCGGCGTGCTCGTCGCCGCCCGATAGTGGGCCGCCGGTTACGCGGTCGCGGCCAAAGATTTGCTCCTGCTCGGCGATGGAAATGCGATCCCAAAACTCGGTGTACATGGCAATAAGCCGCACCGCCATATAGCTACCGCCCGCAGCCCAATCGGGCTCATCCGAACCGGCCCACACGAGCGAATCGTAGTCATCAGGGCCGGGATTGACGATGCCATCCTTAAACCCCAAATGATTGCGCTGCGTACCCGACGGCCGCGGGGAATTCATATAACCGTTCTGCCGCCAGCGCACTGCCACATCGCCGCGGGTATGGCGCAAAATATCGCGCAGCGCGTGGAGAACAGTATCGCGTTCATCGGCGCAAATCTGTAAAGCAAGGTCACCGTGACATTTTTCTTCTTGCAGGGTGTCATCAGCAAACGCTTCCATCGCGCGCAGGTGGGCGGGCTTGTAGGCGGCGAGGCCGAAGCGGGCATCGAAAAGCGAATCGCCCACAGCGAGGGTGATAGATAAGTGATCGGCCGGAAGCTCAGGGCCCAGCTCGCCCGAATCCATTGCCGGGTAAGCAATGCCATCGGGCGCGGGAGTGCCACCAGCGGTTAAGATGCGTGCCCTTTCACTTAGCGTGCGCAGGAGCTTGTCCAAACGGGCCTTTGTCTTGACCTGCACGTCCAACGCCACTATTTCCGAGTATTTCTGTGGGGGATTTATGATGCCTTGCTGGTGTTCGCCGTGAAAATCCAGCGCGCCCGGCTGATCCACGGAATCGGTGGTTTCGAGCGGAAGCGACGTGGACTGCGCTTCTGCTCCCGGGGCAGCTGCGCCTGCGGCCGCGGAGGCGGCGAGGCCAGACAGAAAAGAGCGGCGGGAAAAGTTAAACGGGCACGGCACTAGTTCATCCTCCGGATAACGGTCATGGTGGCAACTGGGGCGAGCAGCTCATTCGCCTTGGCGACGCCCGCCTGTAAGCGCAATCGGTCCTCCTGTGTCCAGTTGGCGAAAGCCACGCTAGAAGCACCACCGTATTTATCGTCGAATTCCTCAGCAAGGGAGTCCAAATCCGCGAGCTGGTCGTAGATGGGAGCGGTGTCTAAACCGCGATCCTCGACCAAAGCGCGCACGGGATCCAGCGTTTGCCGCGTCGATGTAATGATTCCGCGCAGGGCGGTAGGCAGGGCGTGGGCGCCGAAATCGCGCTCGCCGCGCAGGTCAAAACGCTCGAACTCCTCCATCACCTCATGCGCGCGCAGCCCATAATCCGGGGCGGGAATGGCAAAATGGGAGGTGTCGAGGGCGTGGGCGGTCTGGTCGGTGGCATCGGCAAGCGCGGCGGCGGGCTGGGTAGCATCGCTCGGCGGGCGATTGGACCACAGGATGCGCTCGATGTCTTCGTAGCCCTCCAAATCCGGGCCGGGCCACTCCGCGCTGGAATCGTCGAAGGAGCGATAATACTCCAGGTAGTCCAGGTAGGCGGCTTGGGCGGCGGGGCGGGAGGAAGAAGTGGCATCGGCAAGCGCATGCGCGCGCTTTTGCAACTCAGGCACGCGCTTTTTCTGGTTTTCAGCCTGCTTGATGGACACCGCGGCGACCTCGTGATCCGTAATGGGGACCATCTTGGGCGCATTCGTAACGGTGGACCCCGTCACCGTGAAAACGTCGGACTCCACGGCGGAATCGTTGTGGAAGACGCAGGTCAGGTGGTAGGTTCCGTCCTCCAGCTGCGGGTTCCACTCGCGAACGGCAGGGGTGCCGATGCGCTCGAGAACCTGGTAGGCATTGCCCTTGTCATCGGAAACGTAGACCGTGAGGGCAAGCCCGGTGGTGTTATTAATCTTCCATTTCGCCTCACCCTGCACATCCTCAGGCGCCGGGCAGGAATACACATCGCGCACGGCGAGCTCGCGTGTGGGCTGCTCGCTGCCCTGCCCACTGAGCGTGGCCTGGGTACCCGTTTGCGGGATGGAGAGCCCAACGGCGAGCGCGAATGCGGTGGCGAAACGGGAAATCTTCATAAATTAGAAAGGCAGGTTCTTCAAATCCAGGCCGGGGTGACCACTCATGAGCCAGCCGATGATGCCGGCGGCTACGCCCAGTGCGGCGAGGATGCCGATGATGCCTACCTTGGAGGAACCGGAAGCGGCGTGGTTAGTATCCGGCTGCTGGGCCTTATCCAGCGTGGTCACGGCAGGAACGCCCTGCTCGGTGACCTTGGTGTCATTCATGCCATCGACAACCGGCTTCAGGTTGGTGCCAGCGCGCGAGGTGTCATCCACGCGCTCTACGGAGTCATAATCCTGCGCCACAGTGCCATCGGTTTCATTGAGGAAGAGCTTCGGGGCCTTCTCCGCAACCGCGAAGTCGAACATGCCGGTGAGCTCACCCGCGCGGTCATCGAAGGAATCGCCGCCCAAGCGGCCGAGGCCCCAGTTGTCCTGGATGAACTTGGTCACCGAGGTCTGCTCGGTATAGGTGGAATCGATGTGGTTGGTCTTGGCATAGGGAGATACCACCAACAGCGGCTGGCGAGTACCGGGGCCGCACTGGCCGTTTTTATCACCCTTGATGCCTACCTTCGCGGCAGCGGCGGTGCAGATTTCCTTGTCCTGGTGCGGATCAGTGGAGCCGTTGAGGATTTCCGGTGCCTTGTGGTCGTACCAGCCATCGGAATCGTCGTAGGCGATGACGACTGCGGTGGAATCCCACTCCGGGGAGTTTTGCAGCTCGTTGATGTAGTGGGTGATAAACGCTTGCTCATCCAGCGGATTGGAGTAGCCAGCGTGGCCATCCTGGTAGTTGGCGGCCTTGAGGAAGGAGACGGAAGGCAGATTGCCCTGCTCGATGGCGGTATCGAAGTCCGCGAGGTCGTACTGGTGGTTTGCCTGGTCGGTCTTGCCAATCATGTCATCGCTGGACGGGGCCAGGTGGTGTGGGTTGGCGGTAGAGGCGTAGTACTGGAACGGCTCGTGGTGCGGGTTGTAGTCCGTCTGGTTCTGGCCGGTCAGTGTGGTGTGCGAAGAACCGCAGCGGGCGCGGGAGTCCTTCGTTGCCTCATCGGTGGGGCGGAATCCGCCTTGGAACCAGCCCCAAGTGACGTCCTTATCGTTGAGCTGGTCACCAATGTTCTTGGAGTGCATAGCGGTGACCTGGTTGGTACCGGCGGAGGACTTATTGGAGCAGTCATCGAAAAGCGGGTCTGGGTCGCCCACCACGGTGGCGGTAGACCCCGTCCTCGGATACGCCGGCCAGGGCGTGGTTCTTGCCATCCTCGATTTTCTGCTGGTCGCCCGTGGCTGGGTCGTGCATGGTGGCATCCGCAACGGTGCCGGAAATCAGGTTCAGCGCGCCCGGGGTGGAGGGACCGAAGATGGTGGAGAAGCTGTTGTCATTCAGCGCGAAGTTCTGCGCGTAGTTCCACATACCGGTCACGGTATTGCCGTCGTAGTATCCCATGGTCATGCCCGGGGTGGCGTAGGCACCCTCATTGCTCTTATCGATGTCCGTGGACACAGTCTCCGGGAACTTGTCCATCTTGCCGCCGTTGTAGGCTTCCTGCTCATCGGCGTAGTGGTGGTTCTGGTCCGTGGTCACGGAGTGTTCAGGCGAGATGCGAAAAGGATCGATGGAATTCGGATTGTCCTTCAGCTTGCCGCTGTTTTCGAGATTATCCGCTTTAGGGGTGTCGGCCTTGGCGGTGAACTTAGGGGCAGGTTTCTCGCTTCCCTGCAGCTTTTCGGTCTCGTCATTGAGTGCATTCGGGTAGGTGCCGAAGTAGTGGTCGAAGGAAATGTTTTCGGAGTAAATGACCACGACGTGATCGATGGGGGTCTTGGTTTCTGCCTGTGCGATACCGGGGACCAAGGAGGTCGTAGCAGCGGCTGCGGCGCACACTGCCACAGCGCGAGAGCGAAGCTTCATCTTATTTTCCGCCTTAAGTTAAACGAGTGAAACAAAGAGGGAGAAAGTGGCTGTGGCTCGCCGAAGAGTCACCGGTCGCTTTCGAATCGAAATTAAACGCCGTGAAACCATAAACCGCAAACACTCAAAAAGGGCATTCCCAGTCTCAGGAATGCCCTATGGGTGCTGCTCAGCCTCGCTTTTAGGCGGCAGCCACCGCGGAGATTGTTAACTGAAAGTTAAAGTACTATTACGCTGCGCTTTCCAGTGCTTAGTCGTCCGCGTCCGTCGACAGCGCCGCCACGAAGGCCTCCTGCGGCACCGACACGGAGCCCAAGGTCTTCATGCGCTTTTTACCCGCCTTCTGCTTTTCCAGCAGCTTGCGCTTACGCGAGATATCGCCGCCGTAGCACTTGGCCAGCACGTCCTTGCGCATGGCGCGGATGTTTTCGCGGGCGATGACTTTGGTACCAATGGCCGCCTGGACTGGGACCTCGAATTGCTGGCGCGGGATGAGCTCCTTGAGCTTCTTAGTCATCTTATTGCCATACCACTGGGCGGAATCGCGGTGGATGATGGCGGAGAAGGCATCGACTGGGTCGCCGTTGAGGAGGATATCCACCTTGACGAGGTCAGATTGTTGCTCGCCGGCCTCCTCATAGTTGAGCGAGGCGTAGCCCTTGGTGCGGGATTTCAACATGTCGAAGAAATCAAAGATGATTTCGCCCAAGGGCATGGTGTAGCGCAGCTCCACGCGGTCTTCGGACAGGTAATCCATCCCGCACATCTGGCCACGCTTGGTTTGGCAGAGCTCCATGGTCGGGCCGACGAACTGCTCGGGCACGATGACGGTCATGGAGACAATGGGCTCGTAGACCTCGTTGAGCTTGCCTTCCGGCCAATCTGAAGGGTTGTGAACCCAGCTTTCCTCGCCGTCTTCTGCCACCACGCGGTAGGTCACGGACGGGGCGGTAGAAATCAGGTCGAGGCCGAACTCGCGCTCCAGGCGGTCGCGGGTGATTTCCATGTGCAGCAGGCCCAAGAAGCCGCAGCGGAAGCCAAAGCCAAGGGCGACGGAGGTCTCGGGCTCGAAGGTCAAGGAGGCATCGTTAAGCTGCAGTTTTTCCAGCGCATCGCGCAGGTCGGGGAAATCGGCCTGGGAGATGGGGAAAAGCCCGGAATAAACCATCGGGTCAGGATCCTTGTAGCCTTTCAGCGGGGTCTCGGCGCCGCCGTGGGACCAGGTGACGGTATCGCCCACCTTGGTCTCGCGCACGTCCTTCACGCCGGTAATCAGGTAACCCACCTCGCCGGGGCCCAATCCCTCGCACTTTTGCATCGTGGGCGAGACGATGCCGATTTCCAGCAGCTCGTGGTTGGCGTTGGTGGACATCATCGTCACCTTCTGGCGCGGGGTGAGCTTGCCGTCCACCATGCGGATATAGGTCACCACGCCGCGGTAGGTGTCATAGACGGAGTCAAAAATCATCGCGCGCGCGGGCGCATCGGGCGCGTGCTCCGAGGAAGGCGGCGGAACCAGCTCGCAGACCTTATCGAGCAGCTCAACCACGCCTTCGCCGGTCTTGCCCGATACCTTCAACACTTCCTCGGGCTCGCAGCCGATGATATTCGCGATTTCCAGCGCGTACTTATCCGGATCCGCCGCGGGCAGGTCGATCTTATTGAGCACTGGGATGATTTCCAGGTCATTTTCCATCGCCAGGTACAGGTTGGCGAGGGTTTGGGCTTCGATGCCCTGGGCGGCATCGACAAGCAGGATGGCTCCCTCACACGCCTCGAGCGCGCGGGAGACCTCGTAGGTAAAGTCCACGTGGCCGGGAGTATCGATCATCTGCATGACGATCTGCTCGCCTGTCGATGCCCCCGATTGCGGCGCCCACGGCAGGCGCACGTTCTGCGCCTTAATCGTAATGCCGCGTTCGCGCTCGATATCCATATTATCGAGGAACTGGTCACGCATATCGCGCTCCGCAACCACCTTAGATAGCTGCAGGATGCGGTCTGCCAGCGTCGACTTTCCGTGGTCGATGTGAGCAATAATGCAGAAGTTACGGATCCGGGAGGGATCCGTAAACGTCGTGGCCGCAAAGTTTTCAGACATACGTCTACAATAGTCGACATGAATTCCGGCATGCTCACCCGTCTGCGCGAGGCGCTCGGAATCAGCGAGCGCGAGCCCGTGGACTCCGGCCTCAACCGCATCAACTCCCAGTTAGGGCTGGACAGATCCGCCCAAAGCCACGAGCCGCGCAAGGCCGCCTCCATCCAGGTCGAGGCCACTGCGGCGCACCCCCGTTCCATCTTCTTCTCCCCCGATATGGACGGCCAGGCCGATTCTGGCGAGGTCGTGTGGGTGTGGACGCCTTCGGAAGGCAAGCAGTCCCCTCCCCGCGAGCGCGCTATCTTGGTGGTCGGGCGCACCCGCACCACCGTGACCGGCCTGCTCATTTCCGCCAACCCAGAGCATGCGCTTGACGATGCCTGGCTGGAAATCGGCTGCGGCGAATGGGACGCCTCCGGGCGCAATTGTTGGGTGCGCTTGGACCGTTTATTGGAGGTTTCCGAGGAGCAGGTGCGCCGGCAGGGCATCCTTTTTCCAGAACGCAGGTTCGAAAGGATTGCCAACCGCTTGCGCTCGCGCTATCACTGGGCGTAGTTCTGCGGCGCGGCGCCCGCAGACTTGGCTCGTGCGCGGTTGCGCTGCTATTATTTGCAAGTTACTTACTTTCCGGGCGCGTTGGTCGGGGCGGGCAGGACCTTGGGTTCGCTCTTCGAATACCAACGCCGAGCGGTTTCCCGCCCTTGGCGGGGATCGCGGGACACGTCCGGCGGGTTTGTTTCTGAATCAATCATCTTCGATTATCAAGAGGTATTTTTCATGGCTAATATCAAGTCCAAGCAGAAGCGCGTTCTGACCAACGAGAAGTCTCGTCAGCGCAACAAGAGCGTGCGTTCCGCGGTTCGCACCGAGATCCGCAAGTTCCACGCAGCCGTAGAGACTGGTGACAAGGCTGCAGCTGAAAAGCAGCTGCGCGTTGCTTCCCGTGCGCTGGATAAGTCCGTTTCCAAGGGCGTCTTCCACCGCAATGCTGCTGCTAACAAGAAGTCCGGTTTGGCTACCGCCTTCAACAAGATGGACTAGTAACTAGCCTTCTTGTCTCCCCCGAACAAAGCGCTGCCTGCGTGCAGCGGCTTGTTCGGGGGATTTTTATTGCGCCGTTTTCATTGCTCGTGATGAGCCTAGGCTAGATCATCGGCAAAGTAGGCCTCGAAGATCTTGCCTGCATCTGCATAGGCCACCGACAATGATGTCCGGCCATGGGTTTCCACAAAAGTCTGGATGGCGGTTTGAAACTGCGTGTGGATGATATTGACCGCCGGGATGAGCCGAGAATCCGAGGCCTTCCACCCCTCGCGGGCTTGCAATGCTCGGCGGATGTGCATCATGACGCGCTCGTTTCGGCGCCAGTACATGGACAATAATTTCCCATCCTGGGAGAGTGCTCGGGCGGTCAATTGGGAGATTTCTGGGAAATGATCGTTGCCCACAGCGTGCTCGAATTCCGCGTTTGCCATGATTGCAGAATCCTCCCGCAAGCTGCCGGTGGGCAGGCCAGCGGCGAAGTTTTGCAATTGTTGGTCGAACTTTTCCGAAACTTCCGGGCCGAGTACCGCTGACTCCTTGTCCTTGACGTAGTTAAAGAGGGTGCGCCGAGATATCCCGACGTCGTGCGCAAGCTCTTCCATGGTGAACCCGTCATACCCGTGGTCAATGACAAGCCGCAGCGCTGCGACGCGGATCTCTGAAATGCGCGGCATACTCTCTCCCCTCTTCCTCACGATATTCAACCCGTGGAAACCCAACAATTCAACCCCATAAATATGGTATTTTTCTTCACTTTATAGTCTTTCTGCCCACCAAGAAAACCGACCCTTGGTAGGCTTCCCTAACCTCCTTAAATCGCCGAAGTTACAGCATGTCAACGCGGCGTTCCCAACCCACGACGGCGAACCAGACGCCGAATCAAGCACTAAAGCAGGCGCTGGAGCAGGTGCTTGATCACCGTGATATTTTGCGCTGCAACACTTAGTTTATGGGCTTGTATGTTCGAAAGGGTGATGGTGTTCGTGTCTGCGGGGGCGGCTAAGATAGGTGACCAATGAACAACGTCAAGCCTCTGGTGAAATGGGCCGGCGGGAAACGCCAGCTCTTGCCGCATATTCACGCCGCCCTGCCCGCTGGGACACCGCGGCGTTATTATGAACCCTTCATCGGCGGTGGCGCGGTTTTATTTTCGCTCACTCCGGCCGCAGCGCGGGTCAATGACCTCAACTCGGAGCTCATCAATTTATATGAGGTAGTGCGCGAAGGCGTCGAAGAACTCATTAGCCTGGTATCGACCTACCCGAACGACGCGGATTTTTTCTATCAGCTGCGCGCGGTAGACCGCGATGCAGAACGGTTCGCGGCGCTATCTGCTACAGAGCGCGCCGCGCGGACGCTGTATCTGAATAAGACCTGCTATAACGGCCTGTACCGGGTAAATTCCGCGGGGCAATTCAATGCGCCTTTTGGCCGTTATAAGAACCCCACCATCTGTGATGCGGATACGCTGCGCGGGGTCCACCAGTATTTTTGGGACAATGACATCACCTTCACGCAGGGCGATTTCGCTGCGGCGGTAGCAGATGCCGGTGAAGGTGACTTTGTCTATTTCGATCCGCCTTATGACCCGGTCAACGTCACCAGCTCCTTTACCGGTTATCAAAAGGGCGGTTTTGACCGCGCGGAGCAAGAGCGCTTGAAGGCGGTGTGCGATGACCTCAATGCCCGCGGCGTGAAATTCCTCCTGTCCAATTCCGCCACGGAGTTCATCCGCGACCTCTACGCAGATTATTCCATCGACACCGTTGCGGCCACCCGCGCCATCAATTCCGTGGGATCACGCCGCGGCAAGGTAGATGAAGTGCTCGTGCGCAATTACGAGGTGGGCCATGAGTAAAGCACCGAGCACCCAGGAGCAGCGGGAGCTTCGCGCGCTTTTCGGAGTCCCAGAGGGCGAAAAGCTTGGCCTCGATGATTGGGGATGGCTGCGCATCATGGCCGCAGGGCGTGGCGAGGAGCTGGAAGAAAACGGATACTTCTACCTCACGGCCAAAGAGCTAAAAGAGCTTTCCGGCCGGGAACCGCGGCTGATGGCCAAGCACGATTTTTCTACCTCGCGCCCGTGGATTTTCAAAGAACTGGGTTTGGGTATTCTCCCGGTTAGCCGCAGCGAATACTTCGTCGGGCCGTTGGACCTGTACGAACGGTTCCCGGAACCGACCCACGCCGGGCCGAGTTCTGTGCGCACGTTGGACATGCCAGCCGGCCTTGACACCCTTGACATCGAGAGCGTGAACTCGGAATCGATGGCGTTAAATGTGGCATCGGCAAGCGGCATGCTTGAGCACTTCTTGGGATGCGAACCATTGCAGGCCACCGTCGCCGGGCGCATGTCGTCGCTGGAAATGACGATTCCAGTGCCGGATCTGGGGCTGGAAGTCAAGGTCGACCGCGCGCAGATGGAAATCGACGGCGGCTTCGAATCGCTCGAGCATTTGGTGCTGGTGGAGGCGAAAAATCACATCTCCGAAGATTTCAATATCCGGCAATTGTATTTTCCGTACCGACGCTTCCAGCAGTGGCTATCTAAGGCAGTGGTGCCCGTGTTTTTGGTCTACTCGAATGGGATTTTCCACCTGTATCGGTACGATTTCAGTGCTCCCGCGGATTTCCGCAGCATCGCGCTGGTAGACCACGCCCGCTACGCGCTTAGCGCTTCGCACCTCAGTGTGGATGATGCGCTGGGCATTATTGGCTCCGTCGAGGCTGAGCCGGAGCCGGCGGGGATTCCCTTCCCGCAGGCCAATAGCTTCGAGCGCGTGGTCAACCTGGTGGAGCTCATTGCGCAGCAGCCGATGAGCAAGGAGGAAATTGCGGAGCAGTACGACTTCCATCTGCGCCAGGCAGACTATTACGCCAATGCGGCCTGCTATCTCGGGCTGCTGGCGCTTGCCGATGGCCACTATCAGCTCACCCCTCGCGGCGAAAAGGCCATCACACAGCCCCGACGCGATGGGCGCAACGCTGCCCTGCTGCGCGCGTTGGCGGCACGGCGGGTTTTCCGGCAGGCGCTGGAGATGAGCCTGCGGCGCGGGAAGGTGGCCGAGACGCACGAGATTGCGGCGTCGATAGAAGGACTCGGCCTGGGCGCTGGCACGGCGAGGCGGAGGGCCTCGACGGTGGCGCGGTGGATCCAGTGGGCGCTGGATGTGGTGGCAGAGGGCGAACCTGAGACTTTGCCGGGGCTTTAAGCCACGAGCTGTTGTACACCAGCGACCACGAGCGCGACGCCGGCGATGATGAAGAACAGGCCCGATCCGATATCGATCCACGGACCGGCAGCGATGAGCTTGCGGCGCACCGCATTCGTGGAAATCACCGTGGCCACCACGAGGAAGAAGGCGAAGGCCGATAGCGCCAGCGCCAGGGTTAAGGCGATGGCCAACCACAACGGTGGGGATGCCGGCAGCTGCGGGGCGATCATGGCGGCGAGGAACAACACGATCTTCGGATTGGACAGGTTCGTTGCCAGCCCCATCTTGAAGGAATGGCGCAGCCGGCCCAGTTTGGCCTCGGCGTCCTCCAAATCAACGGGCGGGTTGGTGCGCTGTTCGAGGCCGCTGCGCAGCGCCCGCCATCCCATGAAAACGAGGAAGCTACCGCCGATTGCCTGGACCGCCCCTAAGATTCCGGGGAAGGCGGTCAGAAGGGCGGCCGCGCCAAAGACCGTGGCACCGCACCAGAACAACACGCCGATTTGAATGCCCGCGGCCGCAGCGATGGCGTGGCGGCGCGACTTGGTGGCATAGCGGGTGACCAGGATGATATCTGGGCCTGGCGAGGCCACGCCCACCAGGTTCATCAGGAGAATGGTGAAAAAGGAAGTCCAGCTCACTGCGCGGACTCGCCTTCCAGGCGACCGAGCAGATCCTCGCGGCCAAACATGCGGGCCGAATCAATGGCGGTTGGCTGGCCGGCGGTAGCGGAGGCGCCGGCGTTTAGGAGGGCATCGATAACCGCGTCTTCTTTTTTGAAGATCGCACCTGCCAGGGGCGATTGGCCGCGATCATTGAGCAAGTTCACGTCGGCACCGGCGCCCGCCAGCGCGGTAACGAGATCCGCGTGGCCGTGGTAGGCGGCAAGCATGAGAAAAGACTGGCCGTCTTGGTTGACCAGATTGATATTGACGCCCTGGTCAATATAGTTCAGGAGATCGGGGTTTCCCTCCCGCGCCATGTCAAAGAGCCGACCGGCGAATTCTTGCACTTGTTCCTCAGACATGGGCTCTAGCTTAACGTGCCAATTCCGCGACTCGTTTTACGGCCGCCTCAACGGCGAATTCGGGCTCACCACCTTGGCCTTTAACGGCGGCGTCCAGTTCGGAGACGAGGATGACGGCGGCGGTGATGTCATCGGCGGTCCAGCGCCTAGCTACCGGTTGGGTCATTTTCACCACATACGGGGCAAGCCCAGTTTGGCTGGCAAGTGTGTACTGGTCCCCGCGGGCGGAATACAGGCGCGCGATGGCGCCGACCTTATTGGCCAAGGCCGCAGCGATGGCAACGGGGCTGGCGCCGAGCTGGAGGGCGCGCCTGCAGGTGGAGACGGCGGCCTCGACGCGGCCGGCGACGGCGGCATCGGCAATGTCCCAGTTGGCAACCTCGGCCACGCCGACGTAATAATTGCGTACCGCTTCCTGCGTCACGTTGCCACCGGTATCGGCCACGAGCTGGGAGATGGCGGAGGCAAGCTCGCGGAGGTCGGAGCCGACGCCGTCGAGTACCGCGTGCACGACGTCCGGGGTGGGGCGAACGCCGTGGGAGGCAAACTCGCGGGTGGCCCACTGCCCCAGCTCATTGGGATAGAGCGAAAAGACCTCGTGCACCTCCGCAATCTTGCGCAGCTTCGCCACTAGCTCGGGCGCCTTCTTCTTTTTCTTCAGCGTTTTCGCGGCCACGGAATAGACCACCACCATGGTCATGCCCGGCGCAGGATTAACGCAGGCGCGCAGGATGATATCGACTACCTCTTTCCCGGCGCGTTCGCAGTCCGTGATAACGATGACGCGGTTATCGCCAAACAGCGACGGGCTGGTGGCCTCCAGGATTTCGCCCTCGGAAACCTCGGAGGCCTTGAGCGTCATCAATTCGGGACGATTGGCCTCGCCTTCGGCCGCGGCCTTGTGAATGGTGTGGCGGGCGCGTTCGGTGAGGAATTCATCGTCGCCGAGAATGAGGTGTACGGGAGGCATGTCCATCATTTTAGCGCTAGGCGGCAAACAGACCCAGACAAGCGATAACCCCCGCCAAGGTCAGCCATGGCCGGTAATACAGCAGCCCTGCGATGACCCATCCGTACGCGAGGAGCGTAAATAGCGGGTGGGCGGTGATGGTGACCACGGGCAGGCTAGCCACGCCGTGGGCGATGGTATTGATCCACCACGCTGCGGGTTCGATGAGTTTTAATAATCCCGCGGCGACGATGCTCAAGGGGCCTAGCTGCGCGGCGATGGCCGCGAGCAGCCCTACCACGGTAATGGGTGCGGTGGCGGGTGCTACCAAAACATTGGCGAGGACCGAGACGACGGATACCTCACCGGACATGAGGGCGATAAGCGGCAGGGTGAGGATATCGGCGGCAATCGCCACGGCAATAGCGCGCAGGAAGATGGCGGGCCAGCCGGTGACCGCGAGCTGCGAATAGATAAGCGGGCTTAGCATGACGATGCCGAAGGTCGCCGCGCACGATAGCGCGAAGCCAAAATGCACCGCGAGGTCCGAATCCACGAAAAGGAGGGTGAGGATGCCGAGGCTGAGCGCGTGGATGGGTTCCATGGTGGAAGAGTGCAGCACCGCGAGCAGGCCTACTACCCCGGCGACAGCCGCGCGCTGCACCGACGGTTCAAGTCCCACCAAGACGACATAGGTGGCTAGCGCGGCCAAGGACACCACCACCCTGGTGCGCGGTCCGGCGGCGCACGCGGCGCAAACGATGGCGGCGAAGGAACAGACGATGGCCACATTGGCACCGGATACAGCGCTGAGGTGCGATAGCCCGGTATCGATGTAGAGTTCGCGCTCGGCGTGACTTTGCAGGGAGGTATCGCCAAGCACCATGCCTGGGATGAGCCCCTGGCTGCTCGGGCCTACCGCCTCTAGTACGACCGCGCGGAAGTTATCGGCCACCCGTGCGGCCCAGCCGGCTAGGCCCGAAGGTGGCGCGGCGATGCTCAAGTGGGAGGCGTTGGCTATCACGTTCCCGACTCCGGGTTGGTCGGACTCGGAAAGCTGTACCGCTGCCGTGACTTGCGTTCCGGCAGGGACGCTCAGTGGCTCGGGGCTAAAGACCGGAAGCTGCGCGGGGTAGCCCGGGACATCGAGCCGGATGAGCCAGCCGCCGGTGCTCGTTTGGGTCGGCGCGGTGACCACGCGGCCGGTAATCTCGCGGCCAAAGTCAAAGGCGGCCGCACGCGCCTGTCGCACGCCTGCTACGAAGGCGGCGGCGCTGGCGAGCACGCCGCAAAAGATGGCTTGGCCCCAGTGCCGGGCGAGCAGGCATATTCCTACGACACTGCCGATGCACGCCACGGCCCACCCCTGCCCGAAAACCAGCACCGCGATGACCGCCACCCATGCGGTCAGGGCGCCGGGCAGCAGACGGAGTTCTTTCATCGCGGCGTGGCCTCTTCTGCCTACAGCTGCACGTTATCTTTGAGCTTGGCAAACTTGGCGGGACCAATCCCGCTGACCTCGAGGAGTTCCTCGACGTCCTTAAATCCCCCGCGCTCTTCACGGAAGGAGACGATGGCTTCCGCGGTGACCTCCCCTACTCCGTTGAGATCCATGAGATCGGCGGCGGTCGCGGAATTAAGGCTGACTTTATCGCCGCCGGCGGGTGCTGCGATGGGGGCATCGGCAAGCGCGGGGTCGGGCGGAGCACCTTGGGGCAGGATGTGGAGCTGCTGGCCATCGGCAAGCCGCTGCGCTTGGTTAAGCGTCATGGTCTCCGCCTCCGGCAAAGGCGTGGCGGCCGCGAGGGCATCAGCGACGCGGGCACCGGGCTCGAGGGTCTTCAGGCCAGGTGCTGCAACCTCGCCGACGACGGATACGACGATTTCGCTAGCCTCCGCGCTGGGCTCGGCGGTGGTACTGCCCATCGCCGCGGGTTCGGGCATGCCGGACTCATCCGAATTGCGGGAGCTCAGGCCCAGCCAGATAATGACGCCCACCACCACGATGATGGCTACCGCGCAGGCTTGCCAGCGGCTGATGCGCACTCGCGGGCGCGGGTAATCGACCTGGAGGAGTTCTTCCTCGCCGGTGGGTTGAGTATATTCGCGGAGTCGTTCGCTGATCTTGGGTGCCGCCATAGCCCACAGGCTAGGAAGCCGCCGCGTGCGGTGCGAGAACGTGGGCAGAGGCGCTGTGGATAAGTCGTTGTAGGAGGCAACCAAACGGGTCCTGGCGGGATAGTTATCCACAATCAGGGGCGCACAGGCCGTAGGGCTTCGCCCGTGCGTGCGAGGGCCTAGGAGCTAAATACCGCAGATACCCCAATGGCGGAGAGCCCAGCGTGCACGGCGAGCACCTCGGTTAAGGGCGTGGTGATAAAGGACGTGCCTTCTGGCAGAGTATCGCGCAAGAGGCCCTGCAGCTTGTCCGCCGCTTCGCCGGCCTGGTTGTGCTGAATGGCGATGAAGGCGGGCTCGCCGGCGGCGCGGGCGGCGATGATCTCTACCACCTTGGTAAAGGCCTTGGTTTGCGTGCGGGTTTTTCCCACCAGTTCCAGCTTGCCGTCCACGATGGACATAATCGGCTTGGTGGCTAGAAGCGCGGTGGACAACATGGCGGTGGCGGCAGACATGCGGCCCGAGCGGCGCATATCCTCGGTGGAATGCAGGTACACCCAGGTAGCCGCCCGCTCGATGCTGTCTAGCGCCGCCGCGTGGCATTCTTCCAGCGCCGCGCCGTGTGCCGCCTTAGTGGCAGCCGCCATCGCCGCCGCGCCCATGACCATGCCGGCCGAGCCGGAATCGATAACGCGCACTGTATCGGGGAAAACCCCTGCCGCGGCCACCGCCGCCGACCACGTGGACGAAAGCTCCTTGGACAGGTGGATGGCGATCACGCCATCATCCTGCGCCTTTTCCATTTCCCGGCCGTAGGCGGCGGCCAATTCGAGGGAAGACAGGCCCGAAGTGGTGCGAAGCTTTCCGCCCTTATCCTCGCTATCCATCACGTGCAGGTCAATGACGGTGATATCGAGTTCTTCAGCGATCTCTGGGGGCAGGCTGGCCGCGGAGTCAGTAATGACGCGAACGGTCACTAGGTATCTGCCCCTCCATCACCGGTGACCTCGCCACCCATATTCCAGCCGTCGAAGTACCACTGTGCGCTCGCCACCGTCTCTGGCGTGAATTCCAGGGAGGTTACGGGGGTTTCCGGGTTGAAATCCGGGCGGGCGGTCAGCTGCGACCAGTGGGTATTTTTCAGGCCGGATAAAATGCCGTACTGGCCGTGATCCAAGCCCAACAGGTGGCAGGTGAGCGCGGAAATTGCGCCACCGTGGGCGACAATGAGCACAGCACCGTCACCCCAGCCAGAAAATTCTTGCATGAGCTCGTCGATGACCGGACGAGCCCGCCGCGCCACGTCCACGCGGGACTCGCCCTCCGGCGGGGCCCAGGTAGGGTCATGGCGCCAGATGGCGCGGGCGCCGGGAAATTCCGCATCCACCTCGGCAGAGCTTTTGCCCTGCCACTGCCCCAGGTTGGTCTCGCGCAGGCGAGGGTCCGTAGAAAAGTCCAAGCCGAGTGATTCTGCCACTACCCGCGCGGTTTCCCGAGCGCGCTGCAAATCGGAGGCGACGATTTTTACCACGTCCTGATCCCGGAGCAGGCGCGCGGCGGCGCGGGCCTGTTCATATCCGACATCGGAAAGCTCAGTGTCCAAGTGGCCCTGCATGCGGCCGGAGGCATTGTAGGTGGTTTGTCCGTGGCGGATCAGAATCAGGCGGCGGCTCATGGTGGGGTTAAAGCTCCTCGTCCTCGCCAGGGGCCTTTTGCGCCAATGGCAGCTCATCAATGGAATCCACGGTGCGCGGGTTAACGCCATTAGTCCAATCGCCGGGGCGCTCGGGTGACTCAATGCCCTCAATGTCCACCAATGGGCAATCGTGGTAGAGGCGGTCAAGCCCGTAGTGCTCGCGCTGATCGGTGCGCTGCACGTGGATGACGATATTGCCATAGTCCAACAGCACCCAGCGGTTTTCGCGGTTGCCCTCGCGGCGCTGTGGCTCGAAGCCCTCGGCCGTCATTTGGTCCTCCACCTCATCCACGATGGAGCCGACCTGGCGCTCATTATCGGCAGAAGCCAGCACAAAAACCTCGGTGATGGCGAGGACATCGGAGACATCGATTGCTGCGATATTGCTAGCTAACTTGTCCTGTGCGGCATGTGCCGCGGTTGCCGCCATGCGGCGGGCGAGATCAGAAATAGACAATGTATAAAAATTCCCTTTTCGCGTCTGGTGAGGAAGTGTCTTTTAGCTGTCTATTCTTGCACGTTCGGCACAATTGTGCCCAAACTTGAACTATAAAGGTTTATCCGGCTGCGCCGAGTAGAGATTATTTTTGGTGATGTATTGCACCACTCCATCCGGAACCAGGTACCACACCGGCCGGTTTTGCGCGGCCCGCTCGCGGCAATCCGTGGAAGAAATGGCCATGGCGGGGATATCGATGAGGTTGATATCTTCCCGCGAGCCGGCCGGCAGCATGTCCGTACTCAGCTCGTAGCCCGGGCGCGTAACGCCCACGAAGTGCGCCATTTCCAACATCTCTTCCCAGTTATGCCAGCTCATGATGGACTGCAGGGAATCCGCACCGGTGATGAAGTAAAATTCGGCACCCGGAAAAAGGTCACGCAGATCGCGCAGGGTATCGATGGTATAGGTAGGGCCCTTGCGGTCAATATCCACGCGGGAGACGGTAAAACGCGGGTTGGAGGCCGTTGCCACCATGGTCATCAAATACCGGTGCTCCGCGGCGGTGACCTCGCGGGAGGCCTTCTGCCACGGTTGGCCGGTGGGTACAAAGACTACGGTATCGAGGGCAAAGCGGTGCGCCGCCTCGCTGGCGGCGACCAAGTGGCCATTGTGGATTGGATCAAAGGTGCCGCCCATGATCCCAATGCGCTGGGAATTGGTCATGGCTGGAGAGTATAGCCGCTACCCTGCTGGGGAGTTAAGCCAGCCAGCCACGGTATCGGCCACGCGGGCCTTGTCCTGTTCCACTGCCGCATCGCCCTCGCTATCGCCGAAGTACGAGGCGTGGTGGGCGGCCTTGGTGGCCAGGGCGTCTTTGGCATTGCGCAGATTGAGATCACAAACGAAGTCGCCGGCAAGGCAGTAGTCGATACGGCGATCGGCCGGCAGTGCGGCACTGTGAGGAATGAGATATCGCGGAATCGGGCCGGCCATGCCGCCGGGACGCCGCAAGGGATTGCCCAGGTAGATCGCCCCGGCGAGCTTGTCCTTGGACGCGAGGTAGCGTTCCGCGCTTGTGGCGATAATGGCTCCTTGCGAATACCCAGCGGTGATATAGCGCGGGCTGCATCCCGTTTCCTCTTCGTACTGCTCCACCACGCGCGGCGCGTTGTTCATGCCGCTGCGCAGGCTCTGCACAAAGCCAACGGTGACCTGATAAATCAGCTCGTGTAAGGGGTGTTCCAGCAGCACTCCGCCCAGGCGGCGCATCAGCTGCAGCGGGCCCAGGTTTTCGCCTTCTTGGGCCAGCGGCGGCAGGTTCATCGAGGCTGGATATGCATCTGCATCCAACGCCAGCACGTAGGCATTATCCATGGTGCCGGGGTGACGTTGTTCTACCAGGTGGAAGAGCGCTGCGAGGTTGGGACCTTCATAACCATTGGATTCCGCGCCCTGTTCCGAGTAGCGCTGCGGGCCGAAGTACTCACCGTGTTCCTCGTTTTGGTCCGAGCCGCGCGCGGCAAGGAAAACGTAATCGGGACAGGTTTCGGCCTGTGGGTGGGGCTGACCCGCCGCCGCGATAGGGGCGAGCATAGACGCGCCAAGCGCCGCCGTGGCGGCAATGGTGACGACACCAGCGGCGGCGCGAGAGCAAGAGAAAAGTCGCATATTCTTATGGGCGCACGTGACCGGTGCCTTGGAGGACCCACTTGGAAGAGGTCAGCTCCGGCAGGGCCATTGGGCCACGAGCGTGCAGCTTCTGGGTGGAAATACCGATTTCTGCACCCATGCCATAGACCTCGCCATCGGTAAAGGCAGTGGAGGCGTTGAGCATGACGGCCGCGGCATCGACCTCGTTGCCGAACTTAACCAAGACGTCCGCATCCTGGGCCGCGATGCCCTCGGTGTGGCCGGTGGTAAATTCCGCGATGTGCGCGATGGCAGCGTCGACGCCATCCACCACCTTGGCGCAGATATCCATGGACAGCGACTCTTCGCGCCAGTCCTCTTCGGTGGCCTGGACAACGTCCGTGGCACCGAAGCCCTCGAGCTCGTCTACGTCACCATGGACGGTGACGTCTGCATCTTGGAGGGCGCGGACGATGCGCAGCTTGGTGGCATCATCAAGCGCGGCATCAATAAGCACGCACTCGGTGGAGTTGCAGACCGAGGTGCGGCGGGTCTTGCCGTTGATGACCATGTCGATGGCCTTGTCCATATCGGCCGAGGCATCGATGTAGAAGTGGCAGTTGCCGGTACCGGTCTCGATGGCCGGAACAGTAGCGCCGGTAACCACGGCCTCGATGAGCTTGGCGCCGCCGCGGGGGATAACCAAATCCACCAGGCCGCGGGCGGTAATCAAGTCTTGGACGGAGTCGTGGGTCTCACACGGCAGTAGCTGGACTACCTCGCGTGGCAAATCAAACTCTGCAAGGGTGTCCTGCAGAAGCTCCACCAGCTTGGTATTGGAGTTGCGCGCGGACTTGGAACCGCGCAGCAGCGGCACATTACCGGACTTCAGGGCGAGGCCGAAAGCATCCACGGTGACGTTCGGGCGAGCCTCGTAGACCATGCCCATCACGCCGAGCGGGACGCGCACCTGCTTCATCTGGATGCCGTTATCCATGGTGCGGCCCTGCAGGATCTCGCCTACTGGGTCTTGCAGGCCAGCGACCTGACGCAGGCCATCTGCAATGCCCCCGACGCGGGCAGCGTCCAGGGTCAGGCGGTCAATGAGGGAATCGGACATGCCGCGCTCGCGGCCTGCCTCAATATCTTGCTGGTTGGCAGCAAGGATGTCATCGGTGTGGGCAATAAGATTTTCGGCTGCGCGCTGCAAGATTTCATTCTTGCGCGGCGTGGACAGCTGCGCCACGACGGGCGCAACGTCCTTAGCAGCACGGGCTTTGGACAGAACTTCTTCGCGTTCAGTGTTGCTCATGTCATACCAGAGTAACGTACCTGCCCGAGTTTTTCAGCCGCCCGTCTTTTACCTCACACTTTTCCTCAATTGTGCGGGCTACGCAGTGAAATCTCCTCCCCCTCCCTCGCCCGAAACTGCAGTAAAGCTCACAAATTCAAACCCTAATGTTTATTACCTTGAAAATGGTACTTGGGTATGTTTATTCTTTGCTTGATAGGTTTCACTGCAAAAAGGAGCATTTATGAAAAAGAACGTGGCCAAGCTGGGCCTGATGCTGACTCTGAGCGGGCTCGCTCTCACCGCCTGCAGCACGAATGACGGCGGCAACGGTTCCGACGCGGGCTCCGGTTCGGGCGACGATCAGACCATCAAGGCCGTTGCCACCACCACGCAGATCTGCGATTACCTTACCCAGATTGCCCAGGGTGGCATGACGCTGCACAAGGTGGATTCCAGCGGCAAGGAAACCACCGAGGGCGATGGCGATACCACCCTCGATCTCACCTGCCTGTTGGCGCCGAATGCCAGCGCGCACGAGCACGAGATGACCCCGCAGCAGATGAGTGCCATGGCGGATGCGGACTTCCTCTTTAAAAACGGCGTCGATCTCGAGCACTTCCTCGATAACGCCGTGGAGTCCTCCGGTTTTGACGGCGAGACCATTGTCACCGCAGGCGATGACAATTCCAAGCACAAGGTAGACCTGCGCGAGTGGCCTTTCCCCGGTGAGGACGGCGAGGAACCAGAATTCACCCACGACCCGCACGTATGGACCTCCCCCAAGAACGCCAAGATCCAGGTAGAAAACATCGTGGATGCCTTGGCCGATAAGGAGCCATCCGTAAAGGAAGTCGGCGAAAAGTACACCAAGCAGCTCGACGAGCTGGATAAATGGGTCACCGAGTCCCTGGAGACCGTCCCTGAGCAGGAACGCGTGCTCTTTTCATCGCACGATGCCTTCGGCTACTTCTCCAACGACTATGACGTGGAATTCATCGGATCCGCGCTCACGGACTTCAATAACCAGCAGGACGCTACTTCCTCGCACATCGAGGACGCAGCCAAGGAGGTCCGCGATTCCGGCGCCAAGGCTATTTTCGCGGAAAACTCCAATAACTCTAAGTCCATCGAGGCCATCGCCCGCGCCGCTGGGGTCAAGGCCATTACGGATGAAGACGCCCTGTACGGCGATTCCTTGGGCGTGCCAAATAGCGACGGTGCAACCTACATCGGCTCCATCATCCACAACGTCACCACCCTGGTAGATGCCTGGGACGGTGAAGTGGCCGATCTGCCAGAAGGCCTGGATAACGCGCAATGAGTGTACCGCTTTTAAAGCTTTCCCACGCCTCCTGCGGCTATGGCACCACCACTATCGTGGACGATGTCTCCTTGTCCATCCACGAAGGTGAGGCCATCGCGCTGCTGGGGGCTAATGGTGCTGGTAAGTCCACGCTCTTAAAGGCCATCGCTGGCCTTGCCACCCTGCGCGGCGAGCACGAGCGCACGGCGACGCTGGGATATGTTCCCCAGCACCACACCTGCGATCCCACCTTCCCCGTCACCGCCTGCCGGGTCGTGGAAATGGGCTTACTCAACAAGGCCTCGTGGTGGGAGCGTATGGGCAGCATGCGCCGCCTGCGCCCGCAGATCACCCAAGCGCTAGAGCTCGTCGGCATGGCGGAAAAGGCGAAGACGCGCTGGGACAAGCTCTCGGGCGGGCAGCGCCAACGCATATTTATCGCCCGCGCGCTCGCCGCACACCCAGACCTCGTACTCATGGACGAGCCCTTCAATGGCCTGGATCAAGATAGCAGGCAGGTGCTTTTAGGGATCATCGCCAAGCTTAAGGAAAGCGGGGTTGCCCTGCTCATTTCCACCCACGATCCCATTTTGGCGCAGCGCGCCTGCGATGCCGGAATGCTCATCGTGGACGGTCACAGCGAGGTCCTTGATACCGAGGATGCAGTCGAGCGCTACCTGGAGGCCACGTCGGTATTTCAGGGGGACATGTGACGCTTCTGCTTACTGCTCCCTTTATGCAGCGCGCGGCCCTGTTTTTGCTGTGCGTAGCCCTGACCGGCGCGGTGATCAGCGTGGTGGTCAACCTGCGCCGCATGGAATTTAGCGTTGAGGCGCTGGTCCACTCGGTATTCCCGGGCATCGTCATTGGCCTGGCCGTGGCGGGCTTTCCCGGCATCTTGCCCGGCGCCGCCATAGCTGCTGGCGTCGCAGTGCTCATTTTGGCGCGCCTTAATTCCGGCAGCGATGGCCACGATCATGAATCCGGCACCGCCGTGGTGCTGACCTTGATGTATGGCATCGGCGTGGTCATCAGCCTCGCCGTAGGGGATCGTTCCGGCCAGCTAGAGGCCCTTATGTTTGGCCGCTTGCTCGATATCACCACTGACCGCATGATCCCCTCGATCATCTTGTGCGTGGTTGCCGCCCTGCTCATCCTGGCCACCTGGCGCTCGCAAGTAGCCGTCGCCTTTGACCGCCAATCCGCGCGCGCCACCGGCATCCGCGTGGGGCTAATCGATGTCACTGCCAACGTAGCGGTGGGCCTAATCGTCGTCGCCGCGAGCTCCGCCATTGGCGTGTTGCTCGTCTTGGGTTTCGTCGTGGTACCAGGCCTGGTCGGGCGCGTCTTAGCCAGCACCCCGGTGCAGATGCTCCTGTGGGCATTGGTCGGCGCGGTGCTAGCCGTATGCGTGGGCCTGTGGCTCATGCTTTCGGTAACCTCCCACCAGATTTCCCCGCAGGCCATCGTCGCGCTGTCGCTGTCCCTAACCGTTCCGCTCGCACTTTTAGGCAGGCGCATATGGGGGTCTTAACATTGCCATTCCTCGAAGCCATCGCGGTGGGCTGCCTTTCCGGGCTGGTGGGCACGCTCATGGTGCTGGGCAACCGCGTCTTTTTTGCAGAGAGCCTTTCTCACGGCACTTTTCCCGGCGCGGTTATCGGCGTCGTCGTAGCCAATGCGCTGGGCGCCAACTTGAGCGATGGGCTCATGCTCGGCTCCGTGGCGGTCTGCATTCCGCTGGCGATTTTCATGCATTACCTGGGCAGGGTGCATGGCGTATCCTCTACCGCTGCGGCGGGCACCACGCTCACTCTGGGCTTTGCGCTGGGCATTTTGCTGCTACGTTGGTTTCAGCCGTTGCCGCTGCACGTCGATAGCTTCCTGGTGGGCTCGCTTACTACGGTTAACCACCGCGATGTCGCCGTCGCGGCCGGCTTAGTCGTTGTCAGTTTATTGGCGGTATTGGCCTGCCGGCGCCGCCTCTTCCAGGCGTATTTCGACCCCACCACGTCCCCACATAGCGGGCTTTACGATGCCCTGACGTTCGGCCTTATCTGCTTGACGATGGCCGTCGTCATCCCCGCCGTCGGCACCATCTTGTCCATCGCTTTGCTCGTGGCCCCAGCCGCGGGCCTGCGCCCGTGGGTATCGCGGCCGGAGGTGCTGCTTATCGGGGCTGGCATCATTGGCATCACCACCGCGGTCGCCGGGCTTTTTCTCGCCGCTCACTTAAGCCTTTCGGCCGGCGGCACCATCGCCATTGTGGCGGGCGTCTTTTACCTCACCAGCATGGCGGCCTATAAGGCGGTTTCCTAGCGCCTATAAGGCGGTTTCCTAGCGCGCGGCGCCATTCTGCGCCGCGCGTTAATTGTTCGAAGCAAGGCGGACTGTGATCTCGCGGGCGGCCACCTCCGCCAGCGACATCTCGCCGCCTTCGGTCTGCACCGTCAACAGGCCAGCCACGCTATCGCTGACGCACAGCTTATTGCCCAGCTCCACACCAAAGCGGTCGAGGTAGCGCAACAGGCCTGGATCCTCATCGCAGACGCGCTCCACGGTCACGGGCGCATCGAGCGGGGCGCTGGCGAGCGTGAGCGTGCCGAGATCCTCGATGCCACCGCCGACATCGGGAATGGGATCGCCGTGTGGATCGCGGTCAGGGGACCCCAGCAGCGCATCGATGCGGCCAATAAAACGATCGGAGCAGGCGTGCTCGAGGCGGTCAGCGTCCTCGTGCACCTCGTCCCAGGAATAATCCAGGGTCTCTACCAAGAAGGTTTCTAAAAGCCGGTGGCGGCGCACCATCTGCATCGCCAGCTCGCGGCCCGCAGGGCTCAATGAGACGCCCTGATAGCGCTCATGCTCCACCAGACCTTGGGCGGCGAGCTTTCTAATCGCCTCGGAGGCAGTGGGCACCTTTTGTTCCAGGCGGCCCGCCACATCCTTCAGCGCCACTGGGGCACCCCCGGAATGCTCCGATAAGTCCCACAGAACCTTGAGGTAGTCCTGGCTACGGGTAGGGAGTTCTTCTAGGTGCATGTCCACCATCTTAGTAATCGTGCTTGTGTCGTCCTGGGATAAGTGTTAAATTAATAGTAGTTCAACACGTTGAACTTTTAATTTCACTTGCCACGGACAGTGGGCGGTACGTCCTTTCTTCGGTACACACACGACGCACTCAGCCTTCGCTGTCCGTGGCTTTTGATTTTTCTAGTATCCCGCCTCCGGATCTACCTGGGTGGGCATGGACTCTCCCTTCTCCCACGCGGCGGCATTCGCATTGAAAATATCGCCCATGTGGTACTGCGCCACGTGCTTTGTCGCCCCGATGTGCGGGGTCATGGTGCAATTGGGCAGGGAGAGCAGCGGGTGGCCATCAGGAAGCGGCTCTGGGTCCACGACTTCCAAGCCAGCGCCTGCAATTTCGCCCTCGCGCAGGGCATCCACCAGATCATCGGTAACCACGGTGCTGCCGCGCCCGACGTTGATAAACAGCGCGGACGGTTTCATGGCGCGGAACTTCGCGGCATCGATTAGCCCCTCCGTTTCCTGCGTGGCGGGCAGGATGCAGAAAATAACATCGGCCTCGCCCCACACGTGCGCGGCATCAGCCATGGCCACCACCTCATCGGCGCCCTCCACGGGGCGCCCAGAGCGATTCACGGCGGTGATGTGGACCCTGAAGGGCTTGAGCAGGGCAATGAGTTGCTTGCCGATGCCCCCAGCACCCAAAATCGCTACCTTCTTCGGCCCCTGCTGGTCATAGATCCACTCCTGCGCCTCATCCAGTTCCTTAGCCACCGACCAGGTGCCGGCCTGTGTAAAGGCCTTGTGCTGGTGGGCCTGGGAGAGCAGGAGGCCCAAGGCGCATTCAGCCACCGGCTTGGCAAAGGCACCGGCGGAATTGCACCACGGCAATCCCTCAGAGGTAATCAATCCAGCATCAATGAGTTGGTTTACACCGGTAAAACAATGCTGCACCCAGCGAATATTGTCCGGCATCTCTGGGATGCGGCGCGGGCTGGGTGTGTTATTGACATAGACCTCTGCGTCTTCGAGGTTTTCTACGCGTTCGTGGCCGGCAGCGCTTAAGTCATCGACCATCGGCTGCCAGGTTTCTGGTCCCATAAAATACTTCATGGGACCAGCGTACGGCACGCGGCTAGATGCGCGAGGCGAAGTTGGAAAGGTAATCCGCGTGCACGACGGAGCGGCGCTTATCTTCTGGCAGCTCGCTCATCTGCATGCCCTTGATCGCGTTCAATTCCTCGGAATCGAAGCGGACCTCACCGCGGCCGATAACCTCGCCCTTCGGGCCCAAGATATCGATGATCTCGCCCTTGTTGAATTCACCGCGGACATCGGTAATACCCACGGCAAGCAAGGAGGTACCGCCCTTGGTCACGGCTTCCTTCGCACCCTCATCCAGGCGCACGGCTCCGCCGGTATCGGCGCAGTAGAGTGCCCAGAACTTCCAGGCCGAAAGCTGGCGTTCCTCGCGGGTGTGGAAGACGGTGCCCACGGAGGCATCGGAAAGCGCGGGGCCAATATTATCGGTGGAGGTCAACAGCACTGGAATGCCGCCGCGGGTGGCCAGGCGGGCGGCCGAGACCTTCGTGGCCATACCGCCGGTGCCAACCTTGCCGCCATCGCCTGCAACAACGCCCTTAAGATCCTTACCGGTGCGCACCTCGTCGATGAACTTCGCATCCGGCTCGGCCGGGTTCTTGTCATAGAGGCCATCAACGTCAGAGAACAGGAAGAGCGCGTCTGCGCCCACCAAATTTGCGACCAAGGCCGATAGGCGGTCGTTATCGCCAAAGTGCATCTCCGAGGTAGCAACGGCGTCGTTTTCGTTCACGATGGGAATGGTGCGCAGCTGGCGCAGGCGATCAATGGTGCGCTGCGCGTTGCGGGCGCGGTCGCGGTGCCCGGCATCGGACGCCGTAAGCAGCACCTGACCGATGGTGCGCTGGTAGCGCGCAAAGGAACGGCCCCACTCATAGGCTAGGTGAACCTGGCCCACAGACGCCGAGGCCTGCTTCGTAGCGAGGTCGGTGGGGCGCTGGTGCAGGCCGAGCGGGCCCATACCGGCAGCAACCGCACCGGAGGAAACGATGATGACATCGGAGCGTCCCATGCGTGCGTGGACAGCATCAACGATGTGATCGATCTTTTCCTGCGCCACGCGGAAATTCTCATCCGTCAGCGACGAGGAACCAATCTTTACAACGACGCGCTTGGCCTCAGCGATAGAGTTGCGCAATTCGGATTCAAACCCGGAGGCTATCGGGTTTTCATCAAGGGCTTCGGGGAACGGAGTATCAGCGGTAGGGCCATCAAACGGCTCTACGGGGAGCGGAAGAATGGGCTCTTTCTGTTGATCAGCAGACATAACTCAATAGTGTACAAAGCTTATGCCGCCCGCCCCCTTCATTGGGGCACATTTCCCCCATGTGCGCAGCATAATGCGTCTGAACTGGGGGCAATCATCCGGTGGAATTGCCCCCACTTCCCTTCACTGGAAGTTAACGACTAACCCTGCCACCGGTCACGGTTAGCGCCTTCACGGGTGATCTCTTCCTCGTCTCCGTAGTCGAGCTCATCAACCAAGCCACGCCGGGCTTGGGAAGCACGCTTGCGCTCCGCAGCCGACACGCGATTAGTGCCTTTGAGGCGGGCATCCTCGCCGCGGCTGGCCATAGTGGGATCGCCGCCGGTCATCGGCTCCCATTCGAAGGTAATGCCGCCGATGGTAACGGGACAGCCTTCCACCGCGCCCTGCTTGTGCAGCTCGTCTTCCACACCGGCCTTGGCCAGGCGGTCCGCCAAGTAGCCCACGGCCTCATCGTTTTCAAAGTCGGTCTGGGTGATCCAGCGCTCGATCTTTTCGCCTTCCACGATGAATCCGCCCTGCACTTCTGGATCCGGTCGCACGCTAAAGTCTGCGAAGCTGCCGGTGTTTTTCTTATGCGCTTGGGCCTTGGGGTGAATAACGGTATGGGAAGGATCCCGCTTCGGCTTAGGCTGTGCCTTGTGGTGCTCGGTGACCATTTCCATGAGCTTGAATTTCAGCGGGTCCAAACCCTTACGCGCTGCCGCAGAAATGATAAACACCGGCCAGCCAAACTTTTCCTTCAGGTCATCCTTGACGAACTCCGCAAGCTCTTCTGCTTCCGGCACATCGGCCTTATTCAAAATGATAACGCGCGGGCGCTCGCGCAGGTCACCCAAGCCGGTATCGCTTTCTAGCGCTTCCTGGTATTTGGCCAGCTCATTTTCCAGCGCCTCAATATCGGATTCCGGGTCGCGGCCCGGCTCGATGGATGCGGTATCAACGACGTGGGCCAGCACGGCCGTGCGCTCGATGTGGCGCAAGAAGTCTAGCCCCAAGCCTTTGCCATCGGCGGCGCCAGGGATAAGACCAGGGACATCTGCAATGGTAAAGGAGCTATCGCCCATATCCACCACACCCAAGTTGGGCTGCAGGGTGGTAAACGGGTAGTCACCAATCTTCGGCTTGGCTGCAGACAGCACAGAGATCAACGAGGACTTGCCCGCCGAAGGAAATCCCACAAGCCCCACATCCGCCATGGATTTCAGCTCGAGCACCAAATCATGAGCTTGGCCCGGCTCGCCCTGCAGCGCAAAGCCCGGTGCCTTGCGGTTCTTAGACGCCAACGCCGCGTTGCCCAAGCCGCCAAAACCGCCCTCGGCCGCGACGAAACGCGTGCCCGGCACAGTAAGATCCGCCAAGGTCTCACCCTTTTCCGTGCGCACAACCGTACCTGCGGGAACCTCCAGAATCAGGTCCTCACCGCGCGCGCCATTGCGCATATCGCCGGCACCGTTACCACCGCGCTCGGCCTTAATATGCGGGCGGTAGTGGAAGTCCATCAAGGTATGGATCTGCTCTGAGACCTCCAAAACAATGTCGCCACCGTGGCCGCCATTGCCGCCATCCGGTCCGCCCAATGGCTTGAATTTCTCGCGGTGGACAGACACACAGCCATGCCCACCGTCGCCAGCCTGTAAGTGCAAGACGACGCGGTCAATAAATCGTGCCATGATGTGCCACACCCTTCTTATTTAAATCTATTGTCTTAGCCAGTGTAATGCGTAGCCAAGCTCGGACTCCAACCCATGCCCTGCCAGCACAGTGGGAGGTAAAACGAGAAAATCCTCGAGCTGCCCTCACCCGTAGTGAAAGCTGCCCGAGGATTGACTGCTGCGGTCGTGCTTAAGCAGTAGCTTCTGCAGCAACCTCTTCAGCCGGGATGATGTTGACCATCCGACGGCCGCGCTTGATGCCGAACTTCACGGAGCCAGCAGCAAGTGCGAACAAGGTGTCATCGCCGCCGCGACCAACGTTCTCACCTGGGTGGAACTTGGTGCCGCGCTGACGCACGATGATCTCGCCGGCGTTAACCTGCTGACCACCGAAGCGCTTGACGCCGAGGCGCTTGGACTCGGAATCGCGACCGTTGCTGGAGCTGGAAGCACCCTTCTTGTGTGCCATGTCGTTTCCCTCCTTCGGGGATGATTTGCAGCCCGGTTAAGGCTTACTTGATACCGGTGATCTTCAAGGTGGTCTGAGGCTGGCGGTGACCCAAACGCCTCTTGTAACCAGTCTTGTTCTTGTACTTCAAGATATCAATCTTTGGACCTTTACCCTGTTCAACGATTTCCGCAGCAACGGAAACCTTCTCCAAGTCGGAAGCCTTGGACTTCACAGCGGCGCCATCGACGAGCAGAACCGGGGTGAGAGCCACGGCAGAGCCTGGCTCACCCTCGATCTTCTCGACCTTGACGAGGTCACCTTCAGCAACCTTGTACTGCTTGCCGCCGGTCTTGACGATCGCGTACATAGAGGGTTACCCCTTATCTAAACTCGCTCGGACACGGCATCCAGGCCGTTATCCGAATGGACACTTACATATTGCGTTCAGACCCCGCGCGAACATGTCCGCAATCACCGGGCGGCAATTGTGGGCTGATCCAGCGCCGAGAGTTCTAAACAGCGACTGTCAAAGACTACCCCGCCGCGGGTACAAAATACAAACCACGCACTTCGCACCCGCGTGGCGATGCCCTAGGAAGTAGCTCGCCGTGCTACGCGGCGCCGCCGCCGGCCCGCGTCCTTAGCACCAGTCTGCGGGGTCTCCGGCGCGTTAGTGGACGCCTTTTCCCCAGTACGTTCCTGCCGCGCGGCCGCTGCCGGCGCCCCGGTCTTTTTCACCGCGCGCTTCTTCCCGCGGCGAATGACCTTGGTTTCAGTCTGCGGAGCACTAGCCTTCTGGGAATCCTTCTCCCCTTGAACAGGTGTAGCCGTTGGGCCACCCGCATTGTGCGAGGTGGCCTTATCCCTCGGGTTCGTACGCACCACCCGGCGCTTGCCGCGACGGCCTCCCTGTACCGAGGATTTATTCTTCCCGCCACTGATATTCTCGTGACGCTGCTCCGCAGTTCGCGAGGTGTCCCCGCGCTTGTCGTCCTGCTTTACATCCTGCGCGTTTGCCCGGTGCGAGGCCCGCACATTTGCCCGGCGGGAATTTGGCTGGGTGCGAACGCTGCGACGCCGACCACGCCCGCGTGACTTGCTGCGAGGCTTTTGCTGCTCGGCGTCCTGCTGTGCCGCACCGTCACCGCGTGACTTCTCGGCGGAACCCGTGGATTCCTCTTTTTGTAGCTGGGCAAAAGCCTCTGGGCGCGGGCGATTATCGGAACGCGAATTTCCGCGCGTGCGCCGCTTCCGGCGCGGAGAAGCCTCAAACTCGGCTACTGCCTCCTCGTAGGTCTTCTCCGGGGCATCGGTAGCTACCGCCTTCTTCTCTTCAGCCGCCTGCTGGCGCTGTTTCTGCTGCTCCTGCACGCGGCGGGAAGCGGGCGAGGTCCTCGTTGCCCGGCGCGGCTTCTTGCCCCGCTGGGTGCGCTTCTTCTCCTTCGCCGGTGATTCTTGGCCATCGGACACATAGGAATTAAATTCCTGTACCTCATCGCTTTCGGCAGCGTTTTCTGCCGCAGCATAGGCGATGGCCTCGATTTCAGAGACCTCAGACTTCTTCTGCACTCGGCGGCGCTTCTTCTGCTTGTCTTCGCTGCGGCCACGGCTGCGCTCGTCACGGTGTCCGCGGGCGTTGTCGGCTCGCTTCTGTGGGGCCTTCTGTGTGGAGTCGGCGGTCTCATCGTCTACGACGACATTGGCCACGAGCTCCTCCAGCGACGGTGACTGCTCGTCCTCGCTGCTGTAGAGGGGAGCGTTGGTCTTTTGGTACTTCTGCGGCTGGTTAGCGGCCTTATGCCCCTTGTGGTGCTTCTGGCCCTTCTTCTCCGCGCGCTCGTCTTCATCGTCATGCTCGTGCATGGCCACGGCAGCCGGGTGCTGCTGGGGATCGTGGTCTGGCTTCTTGTGCGACTTGGAGGAACCGTGCGAATGCTGGCCGGAGTGGTTGTCTTCAGCTTCATCGACCGGGTACTCGTGGATGATGATGCCGCGGCCATGGCAGTGCTCACACTCGGTAGAAAAGGTCTCTACCAGGCCGGTGCCCAAGCGCTTGCGCGTCATTTGCACCAAGCCCAGGGAGGTAACCTCGGATACCTGGTGGCGCGTGCGGTCGCGACCCAGGGCCTCCTTCAGGCGGCGCAAAACCAGGTCCTGGTTTTCCGGCAAGACCATGTCAATAAAGTCCACCACGATCATGCCGCCCAGATCGCGCAGGCGCATCTGGCGCACGATTTCTTCGGCCGCCTCCAGGTTATTGCGGGTCACGGTCTCTTCCAGGTTGCCGCCGGAGCCGGTGAACTTGCCGGTGTTGACATCGATGACGGTCATGGCCTCGGTACGATCGATGACCAAGGTGCCGCCAGATGGCAGCCATACCTTGCGCGAGAGCGCCTTATGCAGCTGCTCATCAATGCGGTAGGCGGCAAAGGCATCCTGGCCGCCGTGGTCCTTGGGCTTATAGCGCACCACGCGGTCTGCAAGGTCCGGGGCCATGGATTCCACGTAGGCATTGACCGTATTAAAGGAACGCTTCCCGTCCACGATCAGGCGATGGAAGTCTTCGTTGAAGAGATCCCGGACGACCTTGATGAGCATATTCGGCTCTTCATAGAGCGTGACCGGCTTAGCACCCTTGGAGGATTTTTCCTTCTTAGCTTGGGTGGAAATATCTTCCCACCGGTTATGCAGGCGCTGCACATCTGCTGCAATGGCCTCCTCGGGAACGTTTTCGGCAGCGGTACGGATGATGGCTCCGCCATCGCCTGGCACCACGCGGCCCAAGATGTCCTTTAAGCGCTTGCGCTCCGGTGCCGGCAGCTTGCGCGAAATTCCAGCACTGCGGCCGCCTGGTACGTAGACGAGGTAGCGCCCGGCCAAGGAAATCCGGGTGGTCAGGCGCGCACCCTTGTGGCCAATCGGGTCCTTTGCCACCTGCACCAAGATTTGATCGCCGGATTTCAGGGTATTTTCAACCTTGCGGGACCGCCCGTGCAATTTGGTCTTGCGCCAGTCAATCTCGCCAGCATAAAGCACACCATTGCGGCCCTGGCCGATGTCCACGAATGCCGCCTCCATGGATGGCAAGACGTTTTGCACGCGGCCTAAGTAAATATTGCCAATGAGGGAGGCTTGGGCCTCGGTGGTAACGAAGTGCTCGACCAAGAGGTCATCTTCAAGCACGCCCACCTGCGTGACGATGCCCGCGCCGTCCTCGCGCTGCTTATCGCGCACCACCATGGTGCGTTTCACGGCCTCGCGCCGCGCCAAAAATTCCGCCTGGGACACGATGTGCTGGCGCTCGCGGCCCTTTTCGCGCAATTCTGCGCGGCGGCGCTTCTGTGCCTCGATGCGGGTGGAGCCACGGATGGCCTTGGGCTCATCGATAAGCTCCGGCTCCTTATCCGCCACATCCTTCTTGGCGTTCTCGTGCACGCCGCGCCCACGGGAGGTACCACGGCGGCCGCGGCGACGCTTGTCAGAACCCCCGCGCGACGCCTTATTGTCTACCTCGGCCTCGTCCGGCTCTGCGTCGTCGCCAGGTTCCGCCGCATCAGCGGCTTCAGCGATCGCCGCCATGTCCGCGGCCTCATCCTCACCAAGCTCGGCGGCGTCCTGCTGCTGCGGCGGCATAAACAGCGGCGCGAAGTCATACGCAGCGGAATCGTCGTCCGTCTCCGCGCGCGGGAC
This sequence comes from Corynebacterium sp. KPL2680, assembly GCF_040225675.1. Classification (NCBI taxonomy): domain Bacteria; kingdom Bacillati; phylum Actinomycetota; class Actinomycetes; order Mycobacteriales; family Corynebacteriaceae; genus Corynebacterium; species Corynebacterium sp. KPL2680. The sequence continues at coordinate 2,746 of NZ_JBEHFM010000002.1, read as the reverse complement.
TATGCGCGGGGCATAGTAATCATCGTCGAAGTCCTCGCCGGCCTCTGCCAGCACCTCATGCAGCTTGGCCGGATCCACGGTCCCAGTCGCTTCGCCAGCTCCGGCAGCGGCAGCGTCGGTGGCATTAGCATCGGCATCATCTTCAGCGCGCGCGGGCGCGTTCGACGGCTCAGGATCCGGCAGACGATCCGGCGCCTGCTTTACATCCGGCAGTGCGCTCTTTACCAGCGAAGCATCGACCTTTTCCTCAATCTGGGAGATTTCATTGTCCACGTTCTTGCGCACGCGGTAGCGCAGGTTCTTTTCTCCTTCCCCATCGGCAGCAGTGCTTTCAGCCGGAGCGCTATCTCCCACCGCGGCATCGGCCCGCGCCGGTTCCTTCTTTGCCGCGGGTGCGGACTTCTTCGTGGCCTTGCGGGCGCGCCGAGCCCGCTTGGTGGTTTTGGCCTTGACCTCGGGCTTTGCGTCCTCTGGGTTCTCGTCCGCGGCTGCCGACTGTCCCGCCTCCGCAGCGCCGGCGTGGCGCGCCAAAGCCGCAAAGAGGTCGCCGGCTTCCGCGCAGGTAATGGAGCTCTGCGCGGTCTTATTCAGGCCCATGTCCTTCAGCTGAGCCACCAGCTGGCGTGATGATAGGCCGAGCTTTTTGGCCAAGGCATACACGCGGGTTTTATCTTTGAGCTCGCTCGGATCTATTCGCTGGGCCAAAGCCGCAGCTGCCTGTAGGTTTTCAGTTGTTTCTTGAGAGTTCTGTGCCGCCATTAGTTGGGCTTACTCCTGTACTTCGATTGTATGGTGCGCCAGCTACTCGGGCGCAGGCACAGCCCCTAGAGGAACTGTGCCGCTGCCGCACGAATAGCCACGATAAACGCACTGCGTTAAAGCTTGTGGGGTTATGAAATTATGCGCGCGCTGCGCGTGAGTTCCATTGTGTCACAGAATCCTGGCGGAGCGAGCAGGCTGTGGGCGATGATACGTTTGAAATTATGGCAGAACTGGCACCACGTCCCGCCCGGACATTATCGCAGTACCGGCAGCGCAATGAGATTACGCCGAAAGAGGCGTGCTTATTCGGCGTTCCGGCCGGCTTTGCCCTCGGTTTTGCCCAAACGGGGGCCAGCTACATGCTGATGGGCGCAGGCGTTTTTGCGGTCTTTGCGGTCATTGGATTGGTCCACCTCATCCGCCATTATCCCCGCTCTATTGGAGCTAGTCAGGATGTCTACCTCGAGGGCGATTACCCTGCCATTGCTTATTGGGCGCCAGTAATTCCACTTGCCCTACCGCTGGCCATGGCCCCGCTATCCGCGGCTGGCTGGTTGCCGGACATTTCCCTGGCCCCACCCGTGGAAGGTATCTTAACCGGCGCGGTGTCGGCGTTCGCACTCCCGCTGGGCTTGTGGGCCATGTTTTCCCAGTCCTTCCGCATTGGCCGCCGCCGCATGCAGCGCATCGTGGCTGAAGATCCCTTAGAAGGGGTCACGGATAGTGCCATGCAGCTTGCCGATGCCCACCTCGATATCCTCACCGCCCTCGTCACCGCCGGGGCCGTCCAGGGCAATACGACCACCACTAAGGCTTTGTCCCGCCTGATGCAGGTGGAGCTAGATCCCCTGTCCGATGCGCTCCAGGAACTAAAAAAGCATGGGCTAGTGAAGGTAGAAAATATTGGCCTGCGCTCGAAAATAGAAAGCTGGCGCATCACCCTCACCCCTACTGGAGTGCGGTGCCTGTATCAACTTGGCAGACGCTAATTCGGCAGACTCGGGTCTCCTGGAAATAACTTGGGACCAATCCAGAGCATTACGTATACCAAGCCAACCAAAACCGGAATTTCAACAAGAGGCCCAATGGTACCGGCTAACGCTTGAGCAGAGGTGGCACCAAAGGTACCGATGGACACCGCGATGGCTAACTCAAAATTATTTCCCGCTGCGGTAAAGGCCACTGAGGCAGACTGTGCATAATTCATTCCGGCAGCTTTAGCTACGCCCAAAGCCAGAAAGAACATCCCGACAAAGTACAGCATCAGAGGCACCGCTACCCTAACCACCGCTATCGGCTGCTCCACGAGCTGTTCTCCCTGCAGGGAGAACAGTAAGACGATTGTGTACAGCAAACCGATCATTGCTAAAGGAGACACAGCGGGAAGGTAACGGTTTTCAAACCACTCACGGCCCTTAGTTTTCTCGGCCCATACTCGGGAGATAACCCCGAGCAAAAGCGGAATTCCTAAGAATACGAGCACCGAAGTAACAATGGACCAGAAAGAAAATTCGACAGAGGTGGTATCAAGGCCCAGCCATCCCGGCAGTATCTGCAGGTAGAACCACCCCAGGACTCCGAACATCGCAACTTGGAAAACGGAGTTGATTGCTACTAATACTGCCGTGGCTTCTCGGTCACCGCAGGATAGGTCTGACCACACCAAGACCATGGCGATGCAACGGGCAAGACCGACAATAATAAGACCCGTGCGCAACTCGGGTTGATCCGCCAAGAATAGCCAGGCCAGTGCGAACATGAATGCTGGCCCTACAAGCCAATTCAAAACGATTGACACGGTCATCAGCCGTCTGTCAGTGGCAATCTCCCGGGTCTTTTCATAGCGCACTTTAGCAAGTGGTGGATACATCATCACCAGCAGCCCTAAAGCGATTGGAAGGGAAATAGGTCAAGTCCGTTTGAGTGGTGTTTCTACCTTTCGATAGAGCATGCAGTGTGATGGTGTCAGGGGCCAGCACGTGCT